>NZ_PDBT02000061.1:0-15166 GCF_002551535.2 Neisseria sp. N95_16 | reverse complement strand
GATGATAGTGTGGTTCTTCCATGTGAAAGTAGGTCACTGCCAAACACCCATTCCGAAGCCTCTGATGAATGTCAGAGGCTTCTTTACGTTTGATACAACAGCGTGTGATACAACTGTAGTTGAATAAAAGCATTGTATTGTGTTCCTTTGATTGGATATTCCATTTCTTAAATCCTAAAAGAGGTTGTGTAGATAAGGCACAAGCATTATAATTTTGCTTCTCTTTACGGGAGTAGCCATCCGGATGATTCGGTTTCCGGAGCGGTTGTCAACATAATTGCTTCGGCATGGTAACCGCATCTTCGCTCAAACGAATGACAGGCAAGACGTAAAGCATGGTAATTCCAGTGGGCAATTGCTGTGCTTTTATGTTGCCCACGAAACGGTTGAGTATCTTATGGAAGCTTTTTTCTCTTCAACATTGGGTGTGATGATTGCCGAAATTGGCGATAAAACCCAACTACTCGCATTATTTTTAGCAACTCGATTTTCACAAAAGAACGCCATTGTTTTCGGTATTTTTGTGGCCACGCTGCTGAACCATGCGCTTTCTGCTGTCATTGGTGTGTGGCTGGCGCAATATATTTCGCCTGAACTGATGAAATGGATCGTCGGCTTGAGTTTTATTGCGGTAGGGCTGTGGTTGCTGTTGCCGGATAAAGATGAGAATCCGGATAGCCGATGGCTGAAATATGGTGCTTTTGGCGCAACGGTAGTGCTGTTTTTTATGGCAGAAATTGGTGATAAAACGCAAATTGCCACAGTATTGTTAGCAGCCAAATATCAAGAGATGTTTTGGGTGATATGTGGTAGCGTGTTGGGCTTGATGTTGGCAAATGTGCCGGTGGTTTATTTAGGGCAGATGCTAATGAAGAAGATTCCGGCTAAAGCGGTTCGCATTTCTGCGTGTATTTTATTTTGTGTGTTGGGTGCCATTACGCTAATGGGTCAAGGTATTGCATTGAATTAAGGCCGTCTGAACATGTGGGTGATTCTTTTTCAGAATCAAAACTTCGTTGCCATCAACAAACCTTGTCACATTGCGGTGCATCAGGAAGAAAACCAAATCAGCTTGACGCAAACGCTGGCAGCACAATTGGGTTTAGAAAGGGTATGGTTGCTGCATCGATTAGATAAAGCAACCAGCGGTGTATTGTTGTTAGCACTCAATGAGCAAACGGCTTCAGAATTGGCCCAACAATTTTCTGACAAAACCATGTGCAAAACTTATTTGGCACTGAGCGATACAAAGCCATCCAAAAAGCAGGGTTGGATTAAAGGTAGAATGGAAAAATCCCGCCGTGGGGCATGGAAGTTAACACGAGATATGGCCAATCCTGCCATTACTCAGTTTCATAGCCATGCGATAGCACCTAACCTACGCTTATTTGTGTTGCAACCGCACACGGGTAAAACGCATCAATTGCGTGTTGCCATGAAAAGCTTAGGCAGCCCGATTCTGGGTGATGAATTGTATGGCGGAACGCCCGCCGAACGAATGTATTTACACGCTTGGCAAATAGAATTCCAACATCGCGGTGAGCATTTTAAAATCACTGCACCCTTAGATACAATATGGCCGTCTGAATACATTTATGCCGTATTATCTCCATCGCTTTAACACAGCATTTACGCACTTTACAGACGGCATAGTATAATAGCCGCTCTCATATCTGAATGACTTTACAAACAGCATGAAACTTATTTTTCAAAAACTGATTCTGGCATTGAGCCTGAGCACTGCTGCCATGTCGGCGCAAGCCGTTACTTATATCTGTAAGGTAGATGGCGGGATTGTCTTTACCGAAAAGAAAATCGGCACGCAATGTGAGGAATCCCATACCAATGGCGCTGCTCAGGTCGCACCTGAAGAAGCGACCAAAGCCTTACCTGAGAAAGTGGATTTAAAAGAAGCCCCAGGTTCTGCTGCGCCGGATGTCAGCGATATTAAAATTTTGCCACAGGCCACCAGTGGTAGCGTAACCAATAGCGCCGAAGCGGCTAATCCCCGTATGAATATCAAGCTGCGCAATGGCAATGATACATCAGGCCGTAAAACCAGTGCCGGTGATTTGAAATCAGCCCAAGCACGAGCTGCCGAGCTGAACCGCAAGGCCAAAATCATTCATGCGCCGGTGATTAATGCACCGGTTGCCAAACCGAAGCCACAGCTTACCCGCAAGCAGATTCTGCAAAACGAAATCCGCAATGAGCAAGCCGCATTGGCGCGTGCTAAAGTGCAATTGAATGTGGCGCGCAAGAAAGGCGATCAAGCCAAAATCAGCCGTCTGAACCAAGCAGTACGCGATCGTGAAGCCAATATTCGTGCCATTCAGGGCGAAATGAAGCGTTAATTAATGAAGTTCAACAAAAGGCCGTCTGAAACATTATGTTTCAGACGGCCTTTTGTTGTGTGATTAAGCCGGACGACAGGCAATCATATAATTGGTGTCCGTCACATCACTGATGCTGTATTCTTTAGTTAACAGATTGTATTTCATGCCTTTTGTATCGACAACATCCAAACCGGCTTGGCGACACATCCGCGCCAATTCCGCAGGCGTAATGAATTTTTGCCAGTCGTGCGTACCTTTCGGTACAAAGTTTAATACATATTCTGCGCCGACAATCAAATGCAGATAAGATTTCGGATTGCGGTTGATGGTGGAGAAAAACACCATGCCATCAGGTTTCACCAATTGTGCGCAGGCTTTGATAATAGCGGCCGGATCGGGCACATGCTCGAGCATTTCCATGCAGGTGACCACATCAAAGCTATGTGGTTGCTCAGCAGCCAACTCTTCCACAGGTACGCAGCGGTAAGCAATATTATCGACGTTTTGTTCCGCCGCGTGCACTTCAGCTACTTTCAAAGACTTTTCGGCCATATCGATGCCGGTCACATGCGATGCACCGCGTTTGGCCATGCTTTCGGCGAGAATGCCGCCACCGCAACCGACATCCAAAACCTGCTTGCCGCTCAAATGACCTAAGCCATCGATGTAACCCAGGCGCAGCGGATTGATGTCGTGCAGCGGTTTGAATTCGCTGTTTTTATCCCACCATTTTTCAGCAATTTGGCTGAATTTGGCGATTTCGTTGTCGTCAACATTGCGTTGGATGTCGGTGGTCATGGTCGGTTTCCTGAGTGAACAGAATAAGGATTTTATAACAAAGCAGGGTAGAGTGGTAGGCCGTCTGAAATCTCCGTCAGCTTCTTTCAGACGGCCTTGATTTCTTGTGCATTTGCCATTTCCAACCATAAAACGCGCTTTTGTGCGGCGTTTAATTTCTTGGTGGCGATTTCTTGCTTGAGTGCGTCGCTTTTACTGAGGCCGTCTGAAAGTACGCGCATGGCGATGGGCTTGTGAATGCGGGTGTAGCGCGCGCCTTTACCGGTTTGGTGCGCTTGAAAACGCTCGCTTGGTCGGTTGGTAATGCCGCAATAAAGCGATTCGTTGGCACACAAAATCAAATAGACGCACCAATTTTCAGTGCTCATGGGGTTCATTCCGTAAATAGGCCATCTGAAATGTAGCGGCAAAGATTATAAGATGTTGAGTCATCATTGGTCTTTTCAGACGGCCTTTTCATTTGATTCATGTTTGTCTTCACGCGTCCAATGTGTTTTTTGGGCGAACACCAATTTGTTATCGGTAAATTTCACTTTATCCAGCCGCAATGCCCAGACATCGCTTTTCATTGCACGTGCGACTGGATGGGCGTGGTAAAACAGGGCGGCAGCAGCTTTGCGTTTGGCTTCGTCGGTCAAACATTTAGCCTGAGCTTGAAACTGAATGCCGCTGATTTTGGTGATGCTGTCGGGCTGGCCGGCAATGGTGCCGGAAATGCGGGGTTGCGCCACCATGTTGCTGCCGTGTTGCGTGGTTTGAGAAGTCAACACAATCAGTTGGACATTGGCTTCATCGAATACATAAAAGCAGCAGGCGCTCCATAATTCGCCTGTGCTCGATTGAGTGGCGATGCTGACGACATGGTTACGTTGGAGAAATTTGGCCATATTGTGGGGGAGAGCGTTCATCAAGACTCCTATCGTTTCAGACGGCCTGAATCGGCCATAGTTGAGTGAAGCGCAAACCATGATACGCCGATATGGCTGGAAATTAAACCATCTGCCGCTTTGAATGCTCAACAGGCCGTCTGAACGCTACACCACATACGTTGCCCAAATATGCGACAGCGGCATCACCAAAATCAGGCTTGGCAGCATATTGGCCACCGGGAACGATTTGATCCCCATAATCCGCAAGCCCGTCATCAGCAGCATTAAGCCACCGGCAGCAGCAAAATCTGCACGCATATCAGGCGTGGTAAGAGGCACAATCAGCGCAGCCAAGAAAAACAGTAAGCATTGAAACAGCGTTTGCGGAATGGCGATAAAAGCCACAATCGCGCCAAGGCTGATGGCGAAAATCATCGCTGTGAACACGTCTAAAATCGCTTTGATATACAAAATAGACGGATCGCCGCTCATGCCTTCGTTCATCGCGCCGAAAATTCCCATGCCGCTGAAGCAGAACAAAATCACCAGCGACACATAGTTTTCCAAAAATTTTTCCGCACTTTAAGTCGCCTTTTTTCGGTAGAATTTTATCCACAAGATTTTGGCTGGCAGTTGCAAGCTGTTTAATCCATTTTTCAATGTCCACCCATTCGCCGATAACCAAACCCAGCACCAAAGCAACGCTGACTGCGGCAAAATATTTCACACCCGGAATGGTCATAATCCCCAAACCAATACACAACAAACCAAATAAAGTGGGCAGATTGGCGCGCACGCGTTCAGGCAGTGCGCCGCCAAGACTGAGGCCGATGATGGCGCCGCCGATAATTGCCGCGGCATTAACCAAAGGGCCGACAGGTAAATGCATGATGTTTCCTTTAATATCGGGAATGAGGATTTCCCATAAAACAGGCCGTCTGAACATTCAGACGGCACAGTCGTTTCAGTATCGTATTAGCAGAAAATCTTCATGATTTCCTGCTGATTTCATCTATTTTGATTCGCCTTCGCCCCAGTGCGGCAACTCAGGCACATCAATGTCAAACATTTCCAAGGCGCGGCCGACGCTGTGGGTGACGATATCATCCACCGATTGCGGCTGTTGGTAAAACGCAGGCACAGGCGGGAAGATGATGCCGCCCATTTCAGTGACGCGTTTCATGTTGTCTAAATGCGCCAGATTCAGCGGCGATTCGCGCACCATCAACACCAAGCGGCGGCGTTCTTTCAACACTACGTCTGCCGCCCGTGTGAGTAGGTTATCGTTGTAGCCATGGGCAATGGCAGCCAATGAACGCATAGAGCAAGGCACCACCAACATACCGGCGGTGCGGAAAGAGCCGCTGGAAATCGCTGCGCCCAAATTGCCGATGGGGTGCACGACATCGGCCATCGCCATGATTTCTTCCTTAGAATAGGGCGTTTCCAGCGCACGCGTCATGTCGGCACCTTTGGAAACCACCAAATGCGTTTCGATGTCGGGCAAGTTTTGCAGAATTTGTAGGGCTTTGTAGCCGTATTGAAAACCGCTTGCGCCGCTGATGCCGATGATGAGCCGACGTGTCATGTATTGCCTTTCTGTGTCAGGCCGTCTGAAAGCGTTATTATAGAATACAAATTGTCTATCCGTAGCAATATCCGATAAAATAGCGCATGATTTGATAAGGCCGTCTGAAAAGCGCTGTTGTGGCGCCGTTAAAATAAAGGATAACAATATGGCAAAAATGAAAGGCGGTTTGGGCCGCGGTTTAGATTCCCTGATTTCCAATGGTGTGGACAACAGCACCAGCGACCGTCTGACTTCTGTCGCCATCAGCGATATCCAGCCCGGCCGCTATCAGGCGCGTGTGCAAATGGATGACGAAGCGTTACAAGAGTTGGCCGATTCGATTAAAGCGCAAGGCGTGATTCAGCCGGTGATTGTGCGCGAACACGGTTTGTCGCAATATGAATTGATTGCCGGTGAACGCCGCTGGCGCGCGTCGCAATTGGCCGGATTGACTGAAATTCCGGTGGTTATCAAAACCATCAGCGACGAAACCGCGCTGGCGATGGGCTTGATTGAAAACCTGCAACGTGAAAACCTGAATCCGATTGAAGAAGCACAAGGCTTGAAACGCTTGGTCGATGAATTCGGCCTAACGCATGAAACCGTGGCTAAGGCTGTCGGTAAAAGCCGCAGCGCGATTTCCAACAGTTTGCGTTTGTTGAGCTTGCCCGAACCGGTACAAGATATGCTTTACCAACGCCGCTTGGAAATGGGGCATGCGCGTGCGTTGTTGACGTTGCCGGTGGTCGAGCAATTGGAATTGGCGCAAAAGGCAGTGAAAAACGGTTGGTCGGTGCGTGAAGTCGAGCGCCGTAGTCAGTTGGCACATCAAAGCAAAGAGGTTGAGCCGAAGAAAACCATCAGTCCTGATGTGCAACGTTTGAATGACGTATTGACCGAGCGATTAGGTGTGAATGCCGAAATCAAAACCACCAATCAGAAAAAGGGCAAAATCGTGTTGCATTTCGACACGCCGGAAACCTTTGAATATCTGTTGAAACAATTGGGCATTCAATACGATGCATAGCCTTTAATTTTGGGCTAAATACCAAAAATTTTAAGTAAAACTGTTTCATTTGCACAAAAAAATGATGCTTCAGGCCGTCTGAAAATTTCAGACGGCCTTATTAAAATCTGATTGAAATCAAAGAGATTATGTGAAGTCAAAACAACGGAATATGTTGGGTGTTTATAAATTATTGTATTTCAAGATTAATAAGTATGTAACAGTGTGTAATTTGTGTTAAAATCCTCGCAAAATTGCAGTTGTCAAACAAAGAAATTTTCTGAAATTGCAGTATCCTCAAATAATAACGTTTCACAAAGCTTAACAATCGCTTGACGACATAGCACTTCTTGATTATAGTAGCCTCGCTTTGGTATTGTGGCTCAATCGCCTTAAAAATATGAAGCAGATTTTAATTTTACAAGTGATTGTCTTGTTTGCGGTTTCTGCCTTAAGCGCGATAATCGTAGGCAAAAGCGGTTTTTGGTCGGCATTAGCCGGCGGAATCACCTATCTCATCCCTTCATCTATTGCAGTTTTACTTTTAAAGCTTGTTAAAAATAATCCTTACCTGCAAAGCAGGATGTTTATTTTTGGAGAAGTTTTAAAAGTAGTGCTGTCGCTGGTGTTGATGCTGATTGTGTTTGCAATTTGGCATGAATCACTGGTTTTCCTTCCGTTTTTCTTCGGATTGCTCGGCGTCAGCCATTTGGTTTTTTTGTATTATTTGAGAGTTAAAGACTATGGCAGGTGAATCTATGACCGCTGCCGACTACATCAAGCACCACTTGCAAAGCTTGACCAGTTTGTCGGACGTAACCCAAGGCCAAGGCCTGAAAAATATCGCTGATTTCTCTTACATCAACTTGGACGCAATTTTCTTTGCGGTCGTGTTGGGGATTATCGGTAGCTTTATCCTATGGCGTGGTGCCAAAAAAGCAACCGCCGGCGTGCCCGGCCGCTTTCAAGCTGCGGTAGAAATCCTGTTTGAGTTTGTGGATGATATGTGTAAAAGCATTATCCATAACGAACAATCACGCAAAGCCGTTGCGCCATTAGGTTTGACCTTGTTTGTATGGATTTTCCTGATGAATGCCATGGACTTGCTGCCGGTTGATTTGTTGCCGCTGGCTTGGCAGGGCATTACTGGTGACCACTATGCATTATTGCGTGTCGTGCCGACCGCTGATTTGAATACCACGCTGGCATTGGCTATCGGTGTCTTGATTATTTGTATTTACTACAACGTGAAAATCAAAGGCTTCGGCGGTTGGATGCACGAGATGTTCAGTGCACCATTTGGTGCGAAATTGGCACCTGCCAACTTTTTGTTGAATATCGTGGAATTCTTGTCGAAAACCGTATCACACGGTATGCGGTTGTTCGGTAACATGTATGCCGGTGAGCTGGTATTCTTGCTGATTGCTTTGTTGGGTGGTGCATGGGCAGCTTCCGGCAGCATTGGCGTGATGGATCCGATTCTGTTCATGTTCCACATTTTGGCCGGTTTGGCTTGGGCGATTTTCCACATTTTGGTGATTACCCTGCAGGCATTTATCTTCATGGCGCTGGCGTTTGTTTACATTGGCCAAGCACATGATGCACACTAAGTTTAGTTGTTCTTTTTAAGTAGTTTTTCAATTTTTTCAACGTAGTTTTAACCTTTGTTTTCTTTTAAGGAGTTTTAAAAATGGGTTTGATTGCTATTGCATGTGGCTTGATCGTAGCTTTGGGCGCTTTGGGTGCTTCTATCGGTATCGCTATGGTAGGTTCTAAATACTTGGAATCTTCTGCTCGTCAGCCTGAATTGATTGGTCCATTGCAAACCAAACTGTTCTTGATCGCTGGTTTGATCGATGCCGCGTTCTTGATCGGTGTTGCTATTGCCTTGCTGTTCGCCTTCGTTAACCCGTTTGCAGGCTAATCCGAACACAAGTTCGTTACAAACGGTTTCATCGTTTGTTTGATTAACCCTAATACGAAGGTTAAGTAAAGTGAATATTAATGCAACCTTATTTGCGCAGATCATCGTCTTTTTCGGTTTGGTTTGGTTTACCATGAAATTTGTGTGGCCGCCAATCGCAAAAGCGTTGGACGAGCGCGCCGCCAAAATTGCTGAGGGTTTGGCTGCAGCCGAACGCGGTAAAAGCGATTTTGAGCAGGCAGAAAAGAAAGTTGCAGAACTCATGGCCGAAGGGCGTGGACAAGTTGCCGAAATGGTGGCTAACGCCGAAAAACGTGCTGCTGCAATTGTAGAAGAAGCCAAACAGCAAGCTTCTACAGAAGCCGCACGCATTACAGCACAAGCTAAAGCCGATGTTGAGCAGGAAATGAACCGCGCGCGCGAAGCGTTGCGCGAGCAAGTTGCTGCATTGGCTGTGAAAGGTGCAGAGTCTATCTTGCGTAGCGAAGTGGATGCTTCTAAACACGCAACCATGCTCAACACTTTGAAACAGGAGCTGTAATCCTATGGCAGAGTTCGCAACGATTGCCCGACCTTATGCAAAAGCATTATTTGGTTTGGCACAGGAAAAAAACCAAATTGAGTCTTGGTTGGGCGGACTGAAAGAATTGGCAGCAGTGTTGCAGGATCAGAAAGTATTGTCTCTGGTCGAGCAGCCTGAAACCGCTGCTTCCGATAAAGCAAAAGCATTGACTGATTTGGTCGGTTTGAATGATGTAAGCCTTACAAATTTTGTAAGCGTTCTGGCCGAGCAAAAGCGTTTGAATGTTTTGCCGGAAGTGTACGCGCAATATCAAGACTTAGTCTTGGCACTCAACAATACCAAATCAGCCGTTATTTACAGCGCATACGAATTAACGTCTGAGCAGTTGGCTGATTTGACCGCTACTTTAAAAACACGTTTCAACACCGATTTGCAAGTGAGCACGAAAATTGATCCGGAATTAATCGGTGGTGTGAAAGTAGAAGTGGGTGACCAAGTCTTGGATCTGTCTGTGCAAGGTAAATTGAATGCCTTGTATACGACTATGACAAATTAGGAGAGTTTTCATGCAGCTTAATCCTGCTGAAATTAGCGATTTGATTAAAGCCAAAATCGAAAATCTGTCGGTTAACGCAGAAGTACGTACCCGCGGTACGGTGATTTCTGTGACTGACGGTATCGTACGTATTCACGGCTTATCAGACGCCATGCAAGGTGAGATGCTCGAATTCCCAGGCAACACTTTCGGCTTGGCCATGAACTTGGAGCGTGACTCCGTCGGTGCCGTAGTGTTGGGTGAATACGAACACATCAAAGAAGGCGATACCGTTACTTGTACCGGTCGCATTTTAGAAGTGCCGGTAGGCCGCGAGCTGGTAGGCCGTGTGGTAGATGCATTGGGTCGTCCGATTGACGGTAAAGGCTCGATTAATGCTTCCGGTTCTGCACCAATCGAAAAAATTGCACCAGGTGTAATTGCCCGTAAATCGGTTGACCAACCAATGCAAACCGGCTTGAAAGCCATTGACTCTATGGTTCCGGTAGGTCGTGGCCAACGTGAGTTGATCATTGGTGACCGTCAAACCGGTAAAACCGCCGTTGCTTTGGACGCGATTGTGAACCAAAAAGGCACCGGTGTGATTTGTATCTATGTTGCCGTAGGTCAAAAAGCATCTTCGATTGCCAACGTAGTGCGTAAATTGGAAGAGCATGGCGCAATGGAACACACCATTGTGGTGGCAGCAACTGCTTCTGAAGCAGCAGCATTGCAATACATTGCCCCTTACTCAGGTTGTACCATGGGTGAATTCTTCCGCGACCGCGGTGAAGATGCCTTGATCGTTTACGATGACTTGTCTAAACAAGCCGTTGCATATCGTCAAATTTCCCTGTTGCTGCGCCGTCCGCCAGGCCGCGAAGCCTATCCGGGTGACGTATTCTACTTGCACTCTCGTTTGTTGGAGCGCGCTGCTCGTATCAACGAAGATGAAGTGGAAAAACTGACCAATGGCGAAGTGAAAGGTAAAACCGGTTCATTGACCGCATTGCCGATTATCGAAACCCAAGCCGGTGACGTATCTGCATTCGTACCGACCAACGTAATTTCGATTACCGACGGCCAAATCTTCTTGGAAACCGACCTGTTTAACTCTGGTATCCGTCCTGCAATCAACGCCGGTATTTCTGTATCGCGCGTGGGTGGTGCAGCGCAAACCAAAGTCATCAAAAAACTGGGTGGCGGTATCCGTTTGGCATTGGCGCAATATCGTGAATTGGCTGCGTTCTCTCAGTTCGCATCTGATTTGGATGAAGCAACACGCAAACAATTGCAACACGGTGAAGTGGTGACTGAATTGATGAAACAAAAACAATTCAACACCTTGAACACCGCTGAAATGGCATTGACTTTGTGGGCGATTAACAATGGCTCGTATTCTGATGTTCCAGTTTCTAAAGCATTGGCTTTTGAAGCGGAATTCTTGAGCTATGTCCGTACCCAATTGCCGGATGTGCTGAATGCGATTAATGCTTCAGGCGCGATGTCTGATGAAGCGGAACAAGCATTGACCGAAGCCATGAAAACTTTCAAATCTTCTTACGCTTACCAAGCCTAAGAATAGCAGATGAAAGGAGTCTGAAATGGCAGTAGGAAAAGAGATTCTCACCAAAATTCGCAGTGTTCAGAATACCCAAAAGATCACTAAAGCGATGCAAATGGTGTCTACCTCTAAAATGCGGAAGACTCAGGAACGGATGCGCTTAGCGCGTCCGTACGCCGAAAAAGTACGTACGGTAATGAGCCATTTGGCACAAACCGAAACCGATCACGGCATTAAATTGTTAGAACCGCATCGCGAAGTACGCCGTGCCGGTTTCATCTTGATGACGACTGATAAAGGTTTGTGCGGTGGCTTGAATGCCAATGTATTGAAGAAATTTTTGGCGCAAGTTCAAGAGTATCAGGAGCAGGGCATTGAAGTTGATGTCGTGTGTCTGGGCAGTAAAGGTTTGGCAGCTTGCCAAAGTATCGGTTTAAACGTGATTGCCAGTGCAGTGAATTTGGGCGATACGCCTAAAATGGAATTGTTGCTGGGTCCGTTGACTGAAATTTTCCAACGCTACGAAAAACATGAATTAGATGTGATTCACTTGGTGTATTCTGGTTTTGTGAATACCATGCGCCAAGAGCCACGTATGGAAGTATTGCTGCCTATCGGTCAAAACGAGATTGAACAAGTCAATCCCGATTCTCAATATGGTTGGGAATACCGTTATGAGCCGAGTCCTGTTGCTGTATTGGAATATCTGGTTCGCCGCTATTTAGAATCTGTGGTTTATCAAGCATTGGCTGATAACATGGCATCTGAACAAGCCGCGCGTATGGTAGCGATGAAAGCCGCTACCGACAACGCAGGCAATGCCATTAAAGAGCTGCGCTTGGTGTACAACAAATCGCGTCAAGCTGCGATTACCACAGAATTGTCAGAAATTGTTGCAGGTGCAGCGGCTGTTTAGGCCGTCTGAAACTGTACAGAAAATAGGATACGATAATGAGCCAAGGCAAAATCGTACAAATTATTGGTGCCGTAGTTGACGTGGAATTTCCACGCGATGCTATCCCGCACGTTTACGATGCCCTGAAATTGGACGAAACCGGTCTGACCCTGGAAGTGCAACAACTTTTGGGCGACGGCGTGGTGCGTACCATTGCAATGGGTAGTTCAGACGGTTTGAAACGCGGTATGACCGTAAGCAATACCGGTTCTCCGATTGCCGTACCTGTGGGTCAGGCAACATTGGGCCGTATTATGGACGTATTGGGTAACCCGGTTGACGAAGCAGGCCCTGTGACTGCTGCTGAAACTCGCGCGATTCACCAGTCTGCACCTAAATTCGACGAGCTTTCAGCTGCAACCGAATTGTTGGAAACCGGTATTAAAGTAATTGACTTACTTTGTCCGTTTGCCAAAGGCGGTAAAGTAGGCTTGTTCGGTGGTGCCGGTGTGGGTAAAACCGTAAACATGATGGAATTGATCAACAACATCGCCAAAGCGCACAGCGGTTTGTCTGTGTTTGCCGGTGTAGGTGAGCGTACTCGTGAAGGTAACGACTTCTACCACGAGATGAAAGATTCCAACGTATTGGATAAAGTAGCCATGGTTTACGGTCAGATGAACGAACCTCCGGGCAACCGTTTGCGCGTTGCTTTGACCGGTTTGACTATGGCTGAGTACTTCCGTGACGAAAAAGACGAAAACGGCAAAGGCCGCGACGTATTGTTCTTCGTAGACAATATCTACCGCTACACTTTGGCCGGTACCGAAGTATCTGCATTGTTGGGTCGTATGCCGTCTGCAGTAGGTTATCAACCGACTTTGGCTGAAGAAATGGGTCGTTTGCAAGAGCGTATTACCTCTACGCAAACTGGTTCGATTACTTCTATCCAAGCCGTTTACGTACCTGCGGATGACTTGACTGACCCGTCTCCGGCAACAACCTTTGCCCACTTGGATGCAACCGTGGTATTGAGCCGTGATATTGCTTCTTTGGGTATTTACCCTGCCGTTGACCCGTTGGACTCTACTTCACGTCAGTTGGATCCGATGGTATTGGGCCAAGAGCACTATGATGTTGCACGCGGCGTTCAGTCTACTTTGCAAAAATACAAAGAATTGCGCGATATTATCGCCATTCTGGGTATGGACGAATTGTCTGACGAAGACAAACTGACTGTAATGCGTGCCCGTAAAATCCAACGCTTCTTGTCACAACCGTTCCACGTTGCTGAAGTATTTACCGGTTCTCCAGGTAAATATGTGGCATTGCGTGACACCATCGCCGGCTTTAAAGCCATCTTGAACGGTGAATACGACCACTTGCCAGAACAAGCGTTCTACATGGTGGGCGGCATCGAAGAAGCAGCCGAGAAAGCGAAAACCTTAAACTAAGGAGGCCGGCATGAGCATCATGCAAGTTGAAGTGGTCAGTAGCGAACAAAACATCTATTCAGGCGAAGCCAGCTTTGTGGTGGTTCCGACTGTACAAGGTGAGCTCGGTATTTACCCGCGACACGAGCCGATCATGAGTTTGGTACGTCCCGGTGCATTGCGTTTGACCGTGCCGGGTCAGGCTGAAGAAGTGTTGGTTGCTGTTTCCGGCGGTTTGTTGGAAGTGCAGCCTGAGAAAATTACCGTATTGGCGGACGTTGCCGTCCGCAGTGCGGAGATGGATCAGGAGCGTGCCGAGCAAGCTAAGAAAGCAGCGGAAGACCGTATTTCTAAGGCGCAAGACGATGAATCTTTGGCAAAAGCACATGCTGCTTTGGCCGCAGCCATCGCCCAGCTCAGAACCTTGGATTATCTTCGTTCGCAAAAAAACAAATAAGCATTTTTGCTTCAAAAAAGCACGGTGGAAACCGTGCTTTTTTATCGTCTAAAGGTTGTTGAAGCTCAGACCGAAAGCTTGAGACCTTTGCAAAACTTCTTCAAAAGCTTGCACACACAAAACCGCCGTCATTCCCGCGTAGGCGGGAATCCATTTTTAAGCATAGCAAGCTTCTGAATAAAATAGGTTTCATAGAGGTCACGATGGATTCCCGCCTACGCGGGAATGACGGCCTTTAGGGCTTTTATTGTTGGTTCTTGAGATTTTGCAAAAGTCTCAGGCCGTCTGAAAAGTATGAACTGTCCCCCAATTCTTGGACAAGTTAATAATCTTTCTCAAACAGCCTGTTCAAGCTGAGTTCTGTAAGCCACAGGACTCAGCTTTTTTAAATTCAAACTAATACGTTCATAATTGTAGTAACGTATGTAATCATCTATCACTTTGGTCAATTCTGCCACCGATAACACACCTTCCTGATAGAAGCTTTCCACTTTTAATGTCCCGAAGAAACTCTCCATCGGTGCATTGTCCCAGCCATTCCCTTTGCGCGACATGCTTTGCACAATGCCCTTCTCGGCCAGTTTTTCCCGATAAGCCTGAGTTCGGTAAAGCACTCCTTGGTCGGAATGCAGCAGCGGGGTCTGCCCTTTCAGACGGCCGAATGCCTTATCCAGCATCTGCATCACCATCTTGCTGTCCGGCTTTCTACTGAGCTCATAAGCCACTATCTCACGATTGAATACATCCARTATCGGTGATAAGTACAGTTTGCCGTCGGTACATTTAAACTCGGTCACATCGGTCAACCATTTAGCTCCTGCTTTATCGGCAGTGAATGCACGCTTAAGGATGTTTTTCGAGGTCTCGCCTATGACTTGCGGACGATAGGCTTTTTTGTTGCGCACTTTGGCTTTYAAACCCAATAGTCTCATAATACGTTGCACTTTCTTTTTATTCCACGACAATACGGCACCAATCCGCCGTTGGCCGTAGCGRCCTTTGTGTTGGTGATAGACTTCACTCACCGCTGCTTTGGCTTCTATATCGGGATCAGGTCTGCCGATGTGGTAGTAGAAACTGCTTTTGGGTATRCCGGCACTGTGCAACAGGTATTTCAGCGGGTGCTTCGCCCTCARCGTTTGAACGGTTTCGCAGCTTTGGCGGCGTTCTTTTCGTTGAGGGCTTTCATGTGCTTTAGGTAGTCGTTCTCCGCCCTCATGTAGCGTAACTCTTCAATCAGCTCTGCCTGAGTTTTT
>NZ_PDBT02000060.1:0-15276 GCF_002551535.2 Neisseria sp. N95_16 | reverse complement strand
CTGTTGTGCTTTTCGGTAACAGTAGGTTCCGTTGACGGAATGCCGTCTGATTTCCCGACTGACGGTGGCGGGATGACAACCGATGTTCTGTGCGATTTGGTTTAGGGGTAGGTTGCGGTAATGTCTGGAAATGTAGTATCTTTGGTGTGAGGTCAGTTGTGTGTAGGCCATATTGCAATCTTTCTTGTCAGGAAAGGCAGTATACTACCGCATACTGGCCTTTTCTGTTATTGGAAATTGCACTTGTTAGGCGAATGTAAGGGCGTGGTATGTTATCCCGACTGCACGCAAAAAACCATTTGCACGCATTGGAACCTGCCCAAGCAAACCGTTTTTTCCGCCTGCCGCCAATTGGCCGAACAAGGCTGGTTAAGTTTTTCGCCTGATCCCAACGACAAACGCGGCAAAACGCTGCACCTAACCGAACTAGGCCAAACCGCCGCCCTGCCCGTTATTGAAAAATTGCAGCATATCGAGCAAGGCATCATCCAAGACTTCGGCGCAACACAAGCCGAACACTTTATTCAAGAACTGCAACGCTTTACCCAAATCGTTGCCCGACACACACAGGAACAATAAACATGGCATGGATTTATTTGATTAGCGCAGGTTTGATGGAAATCGGCTGGCCGCTGGGTTTGAAACTCGCCCAACACCCCGGCTGGCGTTGGCAAGGTCTTGCCTTGGCGGTCATTTTCATGGGCGTGAGCGGCTTTTTACTCTTTCTCGCGCAAAAAACCATTCCGATGGGCACCGCCTATGCGGTGTGGACCGGCATCGGTGCGGTCGGTGCATTTGCCGTCGGCGTAGTCTTTTTCGGCGACCCCGCTTCGTTCGGCCGCTGGCTGGGCGCGGCGCTGATTATCTCGGGGGTGATTGTGATGAAACTCACGTCTTGAGACCAGAAAACGGATTAAAGTAAAAATGCCGTCTGAAAAACGGTTTTCAAACAACTACAACCGCTTGATGTTAAACATAATTTTTTATTACAAATTGAAATTAAAGGGAAAACGCTCTGGTTGCCCCAAACACACAACCGTCAACCTGCGGCTCGGTGCCAATACTCGATTCGTGCGACGATTACAGCGATCGTCTCCCGCTTACCGGCCACGTCGCCGGCGCACTGTGTCCACTGGTGCACGGCGCAGGCCGCAAATGGCAGTGCGGTAAATGCAAAGAACGGCTATCGGACTAAATATTCCGCCGACAGTCTGCGCCTCATCTCATTCGGCAGCGTGGTCGTATGATGACACCAAATCCTGATTTACAAAGAAGTCCCGCAAGCCTACAAAGGCCTAAACAGCATCATCGTCTCCATGTCCGACTTCGGGCTGATTGAGCCCGTGGCGCGGATGAAGCCCGTTTTGACCTACAAAACCGCCGGCGGCTGCGCGGATTGATTGCAACGCTTTCAGACGGCCTGAAGTCAAAACCGAAGGCCGTCTGAAAACAAACTCAGGCATTAAAACAGCTTTATCCAATCATTCCGCCGCAACCCGACCGCAACCGCCGTTTCAGACGGCCTATTGGAAAACAGTATGAAAATTATCAGCAAATTCAAAGATTTCTACGACCATAAAATCGCCAAATACGGCGAAGATCCGCTGCTCGTATTCGACCGCCGCAAACAGGCGGACGAGCCGCTGCTCCACAGCCTGCCCGCACCGCTGCCCGAATGGCAGCAGCGATACGGCGCGTGCGTGTCCGTTTCGGTGCTGTTTGTCGGCGACTTGCATGTGTTTCTGTTCAACACGGGCAACAAGGTTTACACGTCTTACGATGTGTCCGAAGTTACCGACAAGTTTGACGAAGTGCGCGACAGCCGGACAGGATACCGCTGCGCGGAATACCGCGTAAAAATACGTTTCCACGACGGCAGCGTCTGCACCGTTCCCCAATTAAGCCGCTATCGGTACGACCCTTTGCCTGATTTTCAGGCGTCCGCAAACGGGGCAGCGAATACGACGGCCGCGACATCAGCGCATACCGCCGCGCCCCGCTGCTGCTGTTGACTGAGGAACCGTCAGACCTGCGCACACGGACGATATACGCCTACGCCAACCCCCAACTGTCGGCTCTCGGCATTTATCTGGACGCGGATTTGGTGTGGCAGAAAATTACCGAATACCTGTCGCAACTGAAAACCGAAGCCGAAACCAGCCCGCCCATGACCAACGGCGACAAAATCGCCAGCAAAGGTTTCGACGGCAAACGCTCGTTCCGCCCGAAAATGAAAAAATAGTTTTCAGACGGCCTGCAACAAAAAACAAGGAACCCTATGATTTACCTGCAACTTTCCACCGCACAAGGCCCTGCCGAGTGCCAAATCTTCGCCCGTTGCGCCTTGCAGAAAATCCTGCGCGAAGCCCACGCCGCAGGCGTGCAGGCGGAAATATTGGATGAAACCGAAAGCCGCCACGGGCTGCTGTCCGCCACGTTTACCCTGAGCGGCGCGAACGCCGACGCACTCGCGCAACGCTGGCTCGGCACGCTGCAATGGACGTGCGCCAGCCCCGTGCGCCCGAAACATCCGCGCAAAAACTGGTATATCGGCCTGTTCAGACTGCCCGAATTGCCCGACGTGCCGTCTGAAAGCGAAATCGAATACCAAACCTGCCGCGCAGGCGGCAAAGGCGGCCAGCACGTCAACAAAACCGACAGCGCGGTGCGCGCCAAGCACATGGCCACCGGCATTTCCGTGCGCGTGGAAAGCGAACGCAGCCAGCACGACAACAAAAAACGCGCCCGCGAACTGCTCGCCCTAAAACTGGCCGAACGGCATTCCGCCGCCTTGGGACAACACGCCGCCGATGCGCATTCGCAGCGCTACCAAGTGGAACGCGGCAACCCGGTTCGGGTGTTTTGCGGTACGGATTTTAGAGAGAAATAAAGAATGAGGCCGTCTGAAAATTTTCAGACGGCCTCTGTGATTGCCAAACCGAAACCTACGAACGGTAATCCGCATTAATTGTCACATAATCATGCGAGAAGTCGCAGGTGTACACGGTGGTTTTGGCTTGGCCGCGGTTGAGGCTCACGCGCACGGTGATTTCGTCTTGGTTCATCACGGCTTGACCTTGCTCTTCGGTATAACTTTCGGCGCGACCACCTTGTTCGGCCACCAAAACATCGCCGAGCCACATTTTGATTTTATCGGTATCCAAATCTTCGATACCGGCATAGCCGATGGCGGCAAGCAGGCGGCCAAGGTTGGGGTCGCTGGCAAAGAAGGCGGTTTTCACCAATGGCGAATGGGCGATGGCATAGGCAACTTTGCGCGCTTCGTCGCGGTCGGCGGCGTTGTCCACTTCGATGGTGATGAATTTGGTTGCGCCTTCGCCATCGCGCACGATGGCTTGTGCCAGTTGCAAAGCCAAGCCGCTGAGCAGATCTTTGAGCTGGTCGTAACGCGGATCAGCGATATTGTCGATTTGGCTTTGGCCGTTTTTGGCGGTGGCGATGATGACGAAGCTGTCGTTGGTGCTGGTGTCGCCGTCAACGGTGATGGCGTTGAACGACATATCGGCGATTTCTTTGGTCATCAGTTGCAAAATCGGTTGCGACACGTTGGCATCGCAGACGATAAAGCCAAGCATGGTGGCCATATTAGGATGAATCATGCCGCTGCCTTTGGCGATGCCGGTGGCGCGCACAGTGTGGTTTTCACCGACTTTGCCTTCGCGGCTGGCGGCTTTGGGGATGGTGTCGGTGGTCATGATGGCACGGGCGGCTTCGCTCCAATGCACGGGTTTGACGCGCGGCAAGGCTTCGATGATTTTATCGGCAGGCAACGGCTCTAAAATCACGCCGGTGGAAAACGGCAGCACTTGGGTGGTTTTGCAGCCGATTTGGCGGGCAACGGCGGCGCAAACTTCCACCGCATCGGCGCGGCCTTGTGCACCGGTGCCGGCATTGGCGTTGCCGGTGTTGATGACCAGCGCACGCACGCCGTCGTCGTCAAATAAATGCGATTTGGCGATGTACACCGGCGCAGCGCAGAAGCGGTTTTGCGTGAACACGGCACCGACGGAATTTTTGCCGGTCAATACCATCAATGTTAAATCATCATGATTCGGCTTTTTGACACCAGCCTGACCGACAAATACCTGCACGCCGTCGATGTGCAACAATTCGTCTTCGTGTCGTTCGGAAAGATTCACTGCCATTTTCTTGCTCCTTGTAGGAAATATTTTAAAATCGTTCATCAATGGCGCGATATGTCCATCTGCGCCTATTATTTTTTCAGACGGCCTGTTTCAAAGGCCGTCTGAACCATCATTTTTGCATTCAAATGCCCAAAAACGGCATCAACACCGGCACAATCAGCGCGGTCAACACCCCGTTGAGCGTCAAGCCCAAGCCGGCATAGGCGGCCATGCGGCGGCTGTGTTCCATCGAAACGGCAATGCCCATCGCGTGCGAAGCCGTACCCAGCGACATCCCCACTGAAGAAGGCTTGTGCACCGTGCCGACGTGCAGCATTTTGTAACCAACCATCTGCCCGAACAAACCGGCAATAATCACAGTAGCTGCGGTAATCGCCGGAATGCCGCCGATAGACTTGGTAATTTCAATCGCAATCGGGTTGGTCACCGATTTGGCCGCCAGTGACAAAGCCACTTCCCTACCCGCACCAAACCATTTGGCCAAATACACGCCGGTCACAATGCCGGTAACGCTGCCGGCCAGTTGCGACAACAAAATCGGCAGCCATTGGTTGCGGATTTTTTCCCAGTTCAAAAACAGCGGCACCGCCAACACCACCACCGCGGGCTTGAGCCAAAAATCGATATACTGCGCGGCATCGTGGTAGGTATCGTAATCGATGCGGAACAGTTTCAAATACGCAATCATTACTATCGTGCTGATCAGCACCGGATTACACAACACATTGCCGGTGCGGACACGAATGATATTAGCCAAGCCGAACACCGCCAGCGTTAAAAACAGCAATAAGCTCGGCGTATGGAAGATTTCCATTACATCCACCTCCGCGCCCATTCGTGCACTTTACCCGTCACCAGCAGCACACACAGCGTGCTCAATACCGTGGCGGTTAAAATCGGGAACCAGTCGTCGGCAATCAAATCCAAATAGCTGATAATCGCCACGCAGGGCGGCACAAGAAACAGGGTCAGGTTCGCCATCAGGGTATCCGAAAGCTGCTTCAACCACGACACCTTAACCCAGCCCAGCTTCAGCAGGCCAAACAAAACGCCCATGCCGACAATACTGCCCGGCAGCTTGATGCCGAAAAACAATACCACGCCCTCACCCACGGCCAAACAGCCTAAAATGATGAGCAACGCGCCGATGAAGTTCATGATGATCCTTTATCCGCCCCAATGTTTCAGACGGCCTGTGTGGGAAGTTGGGAAAACGTATGCTGCTTGAAATCAGAAGGCAGCCTGTTGATTTGATTTTATTAAGGCATTAATCATAACGCGAGCGCGGCCGTCTGAAAAGGGAATCACGGCGTTTCACGGTATTTTTTACGGCTTTTGTTTTAAATAGGCTTTTTAGGCTGAATTAAAGAGTGATGCCGTCTGAAAAGCAATGGCAATGGCTTTAATTTATGTTTCAGACGGCCTGAGACCTTTGCAAAACCCCAGATTTGAGTACAGTTCAAAGTTGTAGCAGCACAGAAAGCGCAGACATATCATCAAGATAGGCAAGCTTTCGAGCAGCGCACAACGAAGAAATGTGCCAAAGATGGGGATTTTGCAAAGGTCTCGGCCTATTTTCATATTGAGGCCGTCTGAAACGCAAAACGGCACTCTTCACGAATGCCGTTTTTAACTGCCATGATATAAATTAGCGGTATGGGTTTTCCAAACCTTCCATCAAGGTTTTCAGATACTCACGCAACTGCGCTTCGCCGCACCCCATCAACAGCGCATCTTCAAACGCATCTTGCGCCATTTGATACAGCTCGCTCATGTTTTCATTCATCACCTTCACTTTTTCGGTGCATGACACGATTTGACCGTCGTCGCCGTACCATTTCGGCATTTCAGGCATACTCATACTGCGGTGTTTCCTTCGTTTAATTTAAAAAGCGTGATGGATCGTTTTTCTTCACACGGCGGCCGAAAGCGTATTTTGAATTCCAATATTTATTGCTTAGGCTGGTGATTTCAATATTTTTACCCGTTCGCGGCGCGTGGATAAAGCGGTTGTTGCCGATATATAGGCCGACGTGGGAAATACGCCCGCGCCCCATGGTGCGGAAAAACACCATATCACCCGGCTGCAACTCGCTGCGGTTGACGTGCGTACCCATCTTGGCTTGCTCGGCAGAAGTGCGGGGCAGGTTCAGACCCAGGGTGCGGCGGAAAATATGCTGCATAAAGCCGCTGCAGTCAAAGCCGGTACGCGCCGAAGTGCCGCCGTAGCGGTAAGCCACCCCAAGCAAACCCATAGCACTTTTAATTAATTCGTCGGCGCTGCCTGATGATTGTTCGGCTATCGGCGGATTCGCCCGTGCAGGCATAAACGGGGTAGCCGTATTACTGCCGGCATCCTGATTAAACAGATTAATAACCTGCTGCCGGCTGTTCAGCATATTTTCCAAATCATCGGCATGCGCTATGCTCATAGCGGAAAACAGCATACAGGCCGAAGCCAATAGCGCCGTCAGTTTTGCGAAACGGTTCATTCCTTACTTCCAAGTGTTTCAGACGGCCTTTTTAAAGTGTCGTTGCCCTGCTCGCTTGCAAAATGCGCGACATGCAGCAAAAAATAACAGCAAGCTAAAAAGCTTGCAGTCATGTGCAGCAGAAAGTCGGTATTCTTCAGATGAAGCGTGCAGCGTCAACAAGCCCTATATGCTGTCTGTTTGATTATGTTATGCTGTATCTTAAATGTTATCTGTTTGATTGTATTAAAAAATCGCCCGCTTGGCAAAAGAGTAACGGTTATATTGCGTTAATATCTTGTTTATAAACAAATTTTACAAATCCCAAAAATGATGATGATTCCCACCCTGCTGGCGATGCGCGACCTTTCGCGTATGCGCGAGATTATTACCATCCTGACCAAACACGGTTTGGGCGGCTTTGTACAGCGCATTAAGCTCGGCCATCAGAGCGACCGCAAAAAAGCCGATCCCGACAGCCATTACTTGAGCACACCGCGCCGATTCCGCATGGCATTTGAAGAACTCGGCCCGACATTTATCAAGCTCGGCCAAGTGTTGTCCACACGCGTGGATATTTTCAGCGTGGAATGGATTGAAGAATTTGAGCGACTGCAAAGCAATGTAGCGCCGATTCCGGTCACCAACATTCAGAAACTCATTGAAGCGCAGCTGGGACGGCCTGCCAAAGAAATTTTCAAATCCATCCAGCCCCATCCCATCGGCAGCGCGTCGATTGCACAAGTGCATCAGGCGGTGTTGCTCAACGGCGAAACCGTAGCAGTGAAAATCAAGCGCCCCGACATCGACCCCGTGATTCAGGCCGATTTGCGCATTCTCAACCACATCGCCAGCCTGATTGAATCGGAGATTCCCGAAATGCGCCGCTACCAACCGGTGCAGATGGTGCAGTATTTCGCCCGCAGCTTGGCCAAAGAAACAGATTTATCGGTCGAACTGCGCTATATGCAGCGTTTCGGTAAAACCTTCGAGCAACATGAATCGGTGCATGTGCCGAAAGTTTACCCCGAATTATCCAATCGCCTGATTTTAGTGCAGGAACACATCAGCGATACTTTGCTGAAAAACATC
Organism: Neisseria sp. N95_16; assembly: GCF_002551535.2. Lineage (NCBI taxonomy): Bacteria > Pseudomonadati > Pseudomonadota > Betaproteobacteria > Neisseriales > Neisseriaceae > Neisseria > Neisseria sp. N95_16. The sequence goes on along the minus strand of NZ_PDBT02000060.1, from coordinate 7,547 downwards.
GACATCGACACCCTCGAACCGGAAGTGCGCAGCCGCTTGGCCACGCAAATCACCGATACCTTGTTTACCATGATACTACAGCAAGGTTTCTTCCATGCCGACCCGCATCCGGGCAATATCTTCATCAATTCAGACGGCCGCATCACCTTTATCGATTTCGGCTTGGTCGGCCACTTAAGCAGCACACGCCGCCGTGAAATCATCGATTTGATTAACGCACTCGCCCACAAAGACCAATTCACCATGCAATATGTATTGAGCAACTGGGCGGAAGGAGAGTTGCCTGATGAAAACCTGCTCGGCGCCGATGTGCTGGAAATGCTGCTCAACTACGAACACACGCCGGTGCGCGATTTGCGCATCAGCCAAGTCATCAACGACATCACTCAAATCATGCGCCGCCACGCTCTGACGCTGCCGGGCGATTTGGTGATGCTGTTTAAAACGCTGATTACGCTCGAAGGCGTAGTCAAACGGCTCGACGGCCAAATCGAGCTACTCGAGCGTGCCAAACCCATCGTCACCGACGCTTTTAAAGAACGCGCCTCACCCGAGCACATCCTGCGTAAAAGCAAAATCCATATGCAGACCCTGTTGCAAGCTGCTGACGACTTGCCGCAAAACCTGTTCCGTCTCAGCCGCCGCCTGCAAAAAGGCCAAATGGGCGTGACGCTCGATTTCAAACGCTTCGATCAGCTCAGCCAACAAATTGATCGTGCCACCAACCGCCTGACCATGGGCATCGTCACCGCCGCACTGATTATCGGTTCGTCTATCGTTATGAGCATAGACACCGGCCCCAAATTTATCGGCTTCTTCGGCTACCTGCTGGCCTTCGCCAACAGCTTGTGGATTATGTGGTCGATTTGGCGCTCGGGAAAGCATTAACGCGGTTATGATGAAAGGCCGTCTGAACCTATTTTGCGTTCAGACGGCCTTGATTTATCCACAAGCGCAACCATATAGCGGGTAATTGCTTATCCAAACAGAGAAATATTATGACCACACAAAATCTTGCTGCTACTTACCCTGCCGACACCCGCACACGCTTTATCTTCGACGATATGCCCGTACGCGGTTTGCATGTCCGCTTGGAAAATGTTTGGCAGCACATCGTCAAACAAAAACACTACCCTGCCGCCATCCGCCGTGCATTGGGTGAATTGCTGGCTGCCGGTGCATTGCTGTCGAGCAATTTGAAAATCGACGGCACGCTGATTGTGCAGGTGCAAGGTCAAGGCCGTCTGAAAATGTTGGTGGTGGAAGCAACTTCCGAGCAAACCGTGCGCGCCACCGCCCGTTGGGACGAACACGCCGACATCACCGATGATGAAAGCCTGACCGATTTATTGGGCGACAGCAGCGTATTTGTGCTGACCCTGCAACCCAAAGATGCCGAGCCGTGGCAAGGCGTGGTGCCGCTGGAAGGCGACAGCATTGCGCAAATGTTGATGAACTATATGAAACGCTCCGAGCAGCTCGATACGCATATCGTGCTGGCCGCTTCAGACACCAGCGTCGGTGGTTTACTGGTGCAACGCCTCCCAGAAGAAGAAATCGATGACGAAGCATGGAACCACGTCAGCACCTTGGCGCAAACCGTGACCACCGACGAATTGACTGACTTAGACGCACAACATGTGTTGTACCGCCTGTTCCACGAAACCCCGCCACGTGTATTTGAACCGGAAAACATCGAATTTGCCTGCACCTGCTCACGCGGTAAAGTCAGCGATATGTTGTTGATGCTGGGTGGCGAAGAAGTCGGCGGCGTAGTCGCCGAACAAGGCAGCATTGCGGTGGATTGTGACTTCTGCCATGAAAAATATGTGTTTGACGAAACCGATGTCAACGCTTTATTCGGTGCCAATGTGGCATCGGCCGTGCGTGAAGAAGCGCAACGGATTCAGTAATCTTGATCCAATAAAAATGCCGTCTGAAAACGATTTCAGACGGCATTTTTCATCACTTTAAACCGATGATTATTTGTTGTTCAAAGAATCACGGATTTCGCGCAACAACAATACTTCTTCAGATGGCTCGGCCGGTGCTTCTTCAACAGGGGCTTCTTCGGCACGTTTCATAGAATTTAATACTTTTACCACACAGAAAATCGCAGCCGCGATAATCAGGAAGCTGATGATGGTATTGATAAACAGGCCGATGTTTAAAGTGACTGCACCGGCCGCTTTTGCTGCTTCCAGTGTGGCATAACCGGCTTCACCTGCAGGCGGTATACCTTCCTTCAAAGTGATGAACAGGTTGGAAAAATCCACGCCACCAATCAAAATACCAATAGGCGGCATAATCACGTCGTCAACCAATGACTTTACCATACCGCTGAACGCTGTGCCGACAACCATACCGACTGCCAAGTCGATCACGTTGCCGCGCATAATAAACTCTTTAAACTCTGATGCAATAGACATTACTTAAACTCCTGAAAACTGTGTGAATCAATCTCTGATTTAAAATCGAAGGCAGGCATGATAACGCTTTATTTGTTAATATTTATTTATTAAGATTAAATTTTGTATATACCCTATAAACAGCACAAATAATATATCATTTTTATCAAACAAAGGCCGTCTGAAACCAAGATGTGACTTTTTCACACCACTTTTCAGACGGCCTATTTTGGCTCCTATTCTTCTACGCTCAAAGCATTGATGCTGTAGCCACCGTCAACATAGGTGATTTCGCCGGTGATGCCTGAAGCCAAGTCGGACAGCAAGAATGCGGCGGCATTGCCCACTTCTTCAATGGTCACGTTGCGACCCAACGGATTTTGTGAAGCCACATGGCTCAACAATTTGCTGAAATCGGCAATGCCGGAAGCAGCCAAGGTTTTGATTGGACCGGCAGAAATACCGTTACAACGGATGCCTTCACGGCCAACAGCAGAAGCGGTAAAGCGGATGGCGGCTTCCAAGCTGGCTTTGGCCAAACCCATCACGTTGTAGTTCGGAATCGCACGCACGGCACCCAAGTAGCTCAGCGCTACGATGGCAGAATTGCGGCCTTTCATCATTGGACGGGCAGCTTTAGCCAAGGCCGGCAGGCTGTAGGCAGAAGTTTCATGCGCGGTATTGAAGGCTTCGCGGCTGATGCTGTCGAGGAAATCACCGTTCAAGGCTTCTTTTGGTGCAAAAGCAATCGCGTGTACCAAGCCGTCTAAGCCGTTCCAGCTTTTGCCCAAATCGGCGAACACTTGCTCTACTTCGGCATCGTTGTTGACATCGCAACGGAACACCAAATCAGAGCCCAATTCGGCGGCCATTTTGCGCACGCGCTCTTCTAATTTATCCACAACATAAGTAAACGCCAATTCTGCGCCTTGGTCGTGACATGCTTTGGCGATGCCGTAAGCAATCGAACGCTCGGAAATCATACCGGTAATCAGAATTTTTTTACCTTGCAAAAAACCCATTTTTTATCCTTTAAAGTGTGGTGTTGCACTGTGAATCACTTTCACCCAATGGAAAAGCGAAGATGTTAAACGAAGCATTATAGCAAAAAGCCGTTGTTTTGGAATAAAAACAATACACTGCCGTTCAGACGGCCTAAGTATGCCGCTGCATTTGCGCCAGTGTTTTAGGATTAGCGGCAAACCAAGCCAGCAGGCATTCAATTGCCATCAAGCCGGTCAGCACGCCCATCGATGCCGACCACGAGCCGAACACGTCATACAACACGCCCATACCCAAAGGCCCAGCCACCGCAATCAAATAGCCCACCGCCTGCGCCATGCCCGACAAAGAAGCGGCTTGCTGCGGCGAATCCGTGCGCATGGCAAACAGCATCAACGCGGCGGAAAACACGGCTGAAGCACCAAATCCGGTGCACACCACCCACAGCCACATACTCGCTTGATTGCCCAACCAAATGCCGGCAATACCGACGGTTAAAATCAACGCCGCGGCCAAAATGACTTGCTGCGTTTTATATGTTTTGCCCAACAAGGCAGTAATCGACAAAGCTCCGACCAACGAAGCCACTTGCAACAGCGAACTATGTCCGCCCGCCGCCAAAGCAGTCATGCCCTTCTCGACCAACACCGACGGCAGAAAGCTCACCACCGAATAAAACATCAGCGACTGAATACCCATAAACGCGCTGATGCACCATGCCGTTGGCGAGCGCCACACATTCAGGCCGTCTGAACGCTGCGGCGGTGTCTCGACTGCATTGGTGCGCAGGTTTTTGCGTGCCAAACACCAAATCACCAAAGCAAAAGCAGCAAACGGCCACCACACGCCCAGCGACCAGCGCCAATTCTGCCATTGCGCCAACGGAACCGCCCATGCGGCCGCCAAAGTGGCCGATACCGACATCGCCGCAGATAGCGTCCCCACCACCAAACCTACCCGCGTCGGCAGATTGCGTTTGGCCAAAGCCGGCAGCAGCACATTGCCCATTGCAATCGCCGCAGACAAAATAATCGTGCCCCACATCAGCAGCGTAGCGGAAGGATATGCTGAGCGCAGCGCAATGCCTGCTATCATCAGCACGATAGAGCCGATTAACACGTTTTCCATGCCGAAACGCTTGGCCAACTGTGCCGCCAAAGGTGAGAACAGGGCAAATGCCAGCAAGGGCAAGGCGGCGACCATGCCCATAAATGAACCGGATACGCCAAGTTCATCACGGATAAAACCGACCACCGGCCCCAAGGCCACTAAAGGCGCGCGCAAATTGACGGCCAAAACGACCACGGCAAACAATAAAAAGCCGAGTGATAAAGCGGCAGATCGGCGCGTTTGGTTTTTATTCATCGGGTTACTCTTATTGCGTTCAGACGGCCTATTATCACTATCAGGCCGTCTGAAAAAATTGCAAAACATTGGCAATAGAAATCTTTTCAAGCATTGTAAAGGAATTTACCGGCCGACACGAACCGCCGTTTTACCTACCTATTTAGGCCGTCTGAACGCGTCAAATTCAGACGGCCTGTCATCAAACATTCACACAGCTTGAGTATGCTTGCCCGTTGCCGTTTAGCGCCCATTCAAACTCAACCGGCCACGGTTACACCGCCCTAAAAACGCGCTATACTGATATTCGATAAATGACTTTATTTTAACAAGATACCTATGCCCAAATAGGGGAAAAATTATGCCTGATCAAAACCGAATTCTCTGCCGCGAGCTAAGCCTGCTCGAATTCAACCGCCGTGTGTTGGCACAAGCGCAAGACCCAAGCGTGCCGCTGTTGGAACGTTTGCGTTTTCTGTGTATCGTGTCGTCTAACTTAGATGAGTTTTTTGAAGTGCGCGTCGCTTCGTTGAAACGCGACCAAAAGCTCCGTCCGCATGTTGTGCTCGACAACGGCAAAACGCCGTCTGAAACGCTTGAAGATGTTTCCGTGCAAGCACACGCCTTGATTGAAGAACAATACGCGCTGTTTAATGAAGTGTTGCAACCGGAACTGGCCAAACAAGGCATTCATTTCTACCGCCGCCACACGTGGACGCCCGAGCAGCAAAAATGGATTAACGAATATTTCGACAACGAATTGATGCCGATTTTGACCCCCATCGGCCTTGATCCGTCGCATCCCTTCCCGCGCGTGTTGAACAAATCCCTTAACTTTGCCGTAGAATTGGAAGGCACCGATGCCTTCGGCCGCCCGTCCAGCATGGCGATTGTGCAAGCGCCGCGCATTTTGCCGCGCGTGGTGAAAATGCCGTCTGAAATTTGCGATGGCAATGAAGGTTTCGTGTTCCTGTCGTCTATTTTGCACGCGCATGTGCATAAGCTGTTTTTGGGCATGGAAGTCAAAGGCTGTCATCAATTCCGTTTGACGCGCGACAGTGATTTGACCGTTGACGATGATGATTTGGAAAACCTACGCACCGCCATTCAGAGCGAATTGCGCGACCGCGAGTACGGCGACGGCGTGCGCTTGGAAGTGGCCGATACCTGTCCGCAACATATCTGCCAGTTCCTGCTCAACCAATTCAAATTGAAACCATCCGAAGTGTATCAGGTAAAGGGACCGGTCAATCTGGTGCGTTTGAATGCCGTGCCTGATTTAGTTGACCGCCCCGATTTGAAATTTGCGCCACCGGCAACGGTAGGCCGTCTGAAAAAATTGGGCAAAAACGGCTCTGTTTTGGACTTAGCCAGGCAAGGTCCGATATTACTGCACCATCCTTACCAGTCGTTTGACCCGGTGGTTCAAATGATTCGCGAGGCAGCCAGCGATCCGGATGTATTGGCCGTCAAGATGACCATTTACCGCACCGGCAGCAATTCCGAATTGGTTAAAGCGCTGATGCGTGCCGCATTGGCAGGCAAACAAGTCACCGTGGTGGTCGAATTGATGGCACGTTTCGACGAAGCCAACAACGTCAGCTGGGCGCAGCAACTGGAAAATGTCGGTGCGCATGTAGTGTACGGCGTATTTGGTTACAAAGTGCACGCCAAAATGGCCTTGGTGATCCGCCGTGAAGAAGGCCTTCTGAAAAGCTATGCGCACTTGGGCACGGGCAACTATCACCAAGGCACATCGCGCATTTACACCGACTTTGGTTTGATTATCGATGATGCCGCCATTACCGCCGATGTGAACACCTTATTTATGGAAATCACCGGCTTAGGCAAGCCAGGCCGTCTGAACAAATTGTATCAAAGCCCGTTTACGCTGCATCCGATGATCATCAGCCGCATTCAGCAGGAAACGGAAAATGCTCGCGCCGGTAAACCGGCCAAAATCATTGCCAAGATGAATTCTTTGATTGAGCCAAGCGTGATTGAAGCCTTGTATGCAGCCAGCGCCGCCGGTGTGCAAATTGACCTGATTGTACGCGGCATGTGCACCCTGCGCCCCGGCGTGAAAGGCTTGTCGGACAACATCCGTGTGCGTTCCATCATCGGCCGCCAACTCGAACACTCGCGCATTTTCTACTTCTACAACAGCGGCAAAGAAGACACCTATATTTCCAGCGCCGACTGGATGGGGCGCAACTTCTTCCGCCGTATCGAAGTGGCCACGCCGATTCTTGACCCCACGCTGAAAGCGCGTGTGATTCGCGAAGGTTTAACCATGGCATTGGAAGACAATACCAAAGCATGGGAAATGCAACCTAACGGCTCGTATATCCGTGTTCAAGCTGCAGAAGGCGACGCATTGGTGAATCTGCAAGAAGATTTGTGGGCGATGTACAGTAAATAATCTTTCTTAGTTTAATAAGAAAGGCCGTCTGAAAACAAGTGAACTGCACCCCAAAAGTTGGACACTTTCCCCCCAACTTAAAAAGGTGCAGTTTTCTTATGTCCAAATATACACTAGACTTCAAATACCGAGCCGTACTCCATTACCATCAAGTGCACAGCCAACAGCGCACCGCAGACCATTTCAACGTCTCACGCACACATCTGCGCCGTTGGATTGCCGCCTACTGCCAAGGCGGTATAACCGCACTTCAACACCCACAGGCTACGCTTATGAAGACTATGCAGACCAAACGCAAGAATCCCTTTATCGTCGACAAACCCGACCATGAAAAAACTCAGGCAGAGCTGATTGAAGAGTTACGCTACATG
>NZ_PDBT02000005.1:0-51046 GCF_002551535.2 Neisseria sp. N95_16 | reverse complement strand
CTGTTGTGCTTTTCGGTAACAGTAGGTTCCGTTGACGGAATGCCGTCTGATTTCCCGACTGACGGTGGCGGGATGACAACCGATGTTCTGTGCGATTTGGTTTAGGGGTAGGTTGCGGTAATGTCTGGAAATGTAGTATCTTTGGTGTGAGGTCAGTTGTGTGTAGGCCATATTGCAATCTTTCTTGTCAGGAAAGGCAGTATACTACCGCATACTGGCCTTTTCTGTTATTGGAAATTGCACTTGTTAGGCGAATGTAAGGGCCTTTTAAGTCGATTTCCGCTATAATGAGTGTTTTTGAACAAGATTATTTGCATCATGAAACACATCCACATTATCGGCATCGGCGGCACCTTTATGGGCGGCGTGGCAGCCATTGCCAAAGAAGCAGGTTTTCAAGTCAGCGGCTGCGATGCCAAAATGTATCCGCCGATGAGTACCCAGCTGGAAGCCTTGGGCATTGCCGTACATGAAGGCTTTGATGCCGCCCAGCTGGATGAGTTTCAAGCCGATGTGTATGTGATTGGTAATGTCGCCAAGCGCGGCATGGACGTGGTTGAAGCCATATTAAACCGCGGCTTGCCGTATATTTCCGGCCCGCAATGGTTGGCAGAAAACGTATTGCATCATCATTGGGTTTTGGGCGTAGCCGGTACACACGGCAAAACCACCACCGCTTCCATGCTGGCCTGGGTGTTGGAATATGCAGGTTTGGCGCCGGGGTTTTTGATTGGCGGCGTACCGCAGAATTTCAGCGTGTCGGCGCGCTTGCCGCAAACCCCACGCCAAGATCCCAACAGCACATCACCATTTTTCGTGATTGAAGCCGACGAGTACGACACCGCATTTTTCGATAAACGCAGCAAATTCGTACATTACCGACCGCGCACCGCCATCTTAAACAATCTCGAATTTGACCATGCCGATATTTTTGCCGACTTGGGTGCGATTCAAACCCAATTTCACCATTTGGTACGCACCGTACCTTCAGACGGCCTGATTGTGGCCAACGGCCGCGAAGAAAGCATCCACGAAACCTTAGACAAAGGCTGCTGGACACCGGTCGAGCTCTTCGGCAACCAAGCCGGCTGGCAAATCGGCGAAGCAGACGGGCAGGGCGGCTTTGACGTCTTTTTCAAAGGCGAACACGTCGGCCATATCGCTTGGGCATTATTGGGTGAACACAACCGCCTGAACGCACTGGCTGTAATCGCCGCTGCACGTCATGTCGGTGTAGATATTCAGACGGCCTGCGAAGCCTTAGGCCAATTCCAAAACGTGAAACGCCGCATGGAAATCAAAGGAACAATCAACGGCATAACCGTTTACGACGATTTCGCCCACCATCCGACCGCGATTGGTACCACCGTGGCCGGTTTGCGCCAAAAAGTCGGCAGCGCCCGCATCTTGGCCGTATTGGAACCACGCTCCAATACCATGAAACTCGGCACCATGAAAGCCGCGCTGCCCGAAAGCCTGCGCCAAGCAGACCAAGTATTCTGCTATGCCGGAGGCGTGGATTGGGATGTGGCCGAAGCCTTAGCATCATTGGGCGATAAATTGCATGTCGGCCAAGATTTTGAGGCTTTTGTGGCCGAAATTGCCAAACAGGCGCAAAGCGGTGATCAAATTTTAGTTATGAGCAACGGCGGCTTCGGCGGCATTCATTCTAAGCTGCTTGAAGCCTTGAAATAATACAAAGGCCGTCTGATATCTTTCAGACGGCCTTTTATTGATAGTAAAAACAATATTTTATTTACATCATTTCTTCACGCCTAAAAAAGCGTTATATATTCAAATCAACTTCTCTTGCGCTTTCACATAGCCGGTAATCAAATCCGCCGTGCCCTCGTCACCGGCTTCATCTGCCGCTGCAATCACAGAACGCTGCTCCTCAATCAGCTCTTGTAAGCCACCGACCAAACCTTCAACACATTCGCAGCCGTCGAATACATTTTTATCTTCTTTGATAGAAGCATGTTTGATGAAATCACTGTAAGTATGCAACGGCGTACCCGCAAGAGTCAAAATACGCTCGGCAATTTCATCAATCTGCAATTGCAACTCGGTGTAAAGCTCTTCAAATTTGGTATGCAGCGAGAAAAAAATGCTCACCTTTAACATTCCAATGATAGCCGCGCACATTTTGATAAAACACATGATAGCTCGACAATAAAGCATTCAGCTTCTCACTGATTGGCGCAGCCTCACTTTGTTCCAGGCCGATTTGATTGGTTTTCTCTTTTTTTGCTTTAGCCATGATGATTTCCTTTGATCAATATGGTTGACGTCCTTCCCTCCCTGAAGGGAGGGAATTCCTACGGCGATTTGTGAACGGCATTGAGCCATTCACAAATCGCTTCGGTGGGTTTCTGCTGCTGACCGCCTTACTGCACGGTTCACTTCACAGACGCTACGGGCACGTCCTGCCCTGAAACTTCATTTTACTTTTGCGCTGCCAAAATCTCTTGACCGCGCTTTAACACATTGATTGCACCCACAATATCCGCATTGTTTTGATAGCCACATTGCACACATTCAAAGTTTGCCTGTGTTTGACGGTTATCTTTGGCAGTATGTCCGCAAGCTGGGCAACAACGACTGGTATTTTGTGGCGGAACAGCCACCAAATGCCCACCGCGCCACAACAGCTTATAGTCCAACTGACGGCGAAACTCAAACCAAGACTGGTCTAAAATCGCACGGTTTAAGCTTGATTTGGCAGCAACGTTTTTTCCATGCTGCACGGCGTTGCCTTTAGCGGATTTGGACATATTCGCCACCTGCAAATCTTCCACATACACAATCGCGTGGTTTTGGCTGATTGCGCTGCTGATTTGGTGCAGGTAGTTTTTACGGATATTGCTGATTTTGTGGTGCAAACGGCTGATTTTTGCTTTCAGTTTCTGCCAGTTTTTGCTGAATTTGGTTTTGTGTTTGAACTGTTTTTGCAGTTTTGCTAGTTTGCCTTTCAACGTTTTGAATGCGTTGATTGGCTCAAAAAACTGACCATTGGACAATGTTGCAAATTTGGCAACACCCATATCAATCCCAGTTTCGCCACCGTTTGGCTGCGCGATTTCCTGCTCGGTTTCGGTTTGCATAGATACAAACCATTTACCGCATTTTTGCGATACGGTTACGTTTTTCAGGCTGCCTGAAACGTGTCGGCTGTTGCGATAGCGCACCCAACCGATTTTGGGCAAATAGATACGATTATTTTGCTGCTCCAATTTACAGCCTTGCGGAAAGCGGAAACTGTCTTTTTCGCCTTTGCGTTTGAATTTGGGGAAATCTGCGCGTTTGGCAAAGAAGTTTTTGAATGCGCTTTCCAAGTCTTTCAAACTTTGCTGCAAAACTTGGCTGTGGCAGTCTTTTAGCCAGTCTAATTCTCGTTTCCATTCAGGCAGCAAATTTGCGATTTTGGTGTAGCTAAATTTGAACGAATTATCTTGTTGATATTGTTCGTTTTGATACGCCAAAGCACGATTGAATACGAAACGCGAACAACCGCAAAATTGTTTCATTTTGCGGATTTGCTCGCCGTTTGGCATCAGTTCAAATTTGAATGTTTTGAGTATTAACATGATTTCATGGATAATGGAATTTTTAGCAATTTTACACTTGGTCTATGGAAAAAGAAACTGATTTAAGACGTGGTCGGCACGTTGTTTTTAATCTTCATGTACATTTGGTATTTGTCGCAAAATATCGCCGAAAAGTGTTCACAAAAGAAATTTTGGACGATATGCGCGGTATTTTTGAGAGCGTCTGCACCGATTTTGAAGCGCAACTGGTGGAATTTGACGGCGAAGATGACCATGTTCATTTACTTGTGAACTATCCGCCCAAAGTGTCTATTTCAAAACTGGTGAACAGCTTGAAAGGTGTATCTAGCCGCATGATTAGACAGAAAAATTATCCAAGCATCAAACAAAAATTATGGGGCGGTGCGTTGTGGTCGCCGTCTTATTTTGCAGGTAGCTGTGGTGGTGCGCCGATTACGATTATTCGGCAGTATATTGAACAGCAGAAAACGCCTGATTAACTGAATATCAACGGTTTTAGGACTGCTACGCAGTCCGCGCCTTATATCTCCGCCGTGAACGGCGAAGTTTTACGGCGCAGCCTGATAAAGTGGTTTTTAACGAAGTCACTAGAACATGGACTGCTGTTGCAGAGATCTCAACTTCAAAAGGAAAAAGTTCTAAATCATCAGTTGCAGTAGCTGCGGCTGCCTTGTTGGCTATGAGCTTATCCGCACCTGCAATGGCAGCACAATCCAAGCCGGGCGCTCGACAGGGCGACCTTTCGGATCTGAAAAACAATACCATTATTAATTATCACTACAAAGAGGGCTTGGCGATTGGTCGTGCAATTGCTAAGGGTCACTCGCAATCAATCGCCATCGGTCCAGATAGCTTCAGTGCGACTGATGAGCGTGCAGCTAAAGCTACTGGCCATGGCAGTGTGGCAATCGGTTCACAAGTAACTGCATCTGGCGATAAAGCAGTGGCAATTGGTGGTACCGCCAATGCAGCAGCCAAAAATTCTGTTGCGATTGGTGCAGAAGCAACCGTAGGCCGTATTGCTGATGAAAACGGTGAAGTTGGTCAAGAAGGTATTGCCATTGGTAAAAATGCAATTGCTTCAGTAGATAAAGCAGTTGTCATTGGTTCAAATACTAATGCTCAAAATCAAACCGGTGCTGTTATTATTGGTTCAGGAGCATCAACAGCCCAAGGCCGAGGAAATAATGGTTACTCTGGAACCAGACATGAAACCTATCATTTTCATTACAACAACCCTTACACATCATTCAAAAAACTAGAAGATGGAGTTGCTGATGCAAACAATAAATTACTAGCTTCTTCAGTTGTTGCTGTAGGTCAGAAGTCACATGCAGAATATGGCGGTGTTGCTATTGGTGATTCGGCAAGAGTGGAAAGCAAATTTGAACGTGGCTTAGGTGTGGCGATTGGCGCATCTGCAACATCGCGTGCAGGCGGTGTGGTAGTTGGTGCGGCAGCTGAAACCCAAGGCGTTAACGCGGTGGCAGTTGGTCGTCAAGCTGTAGCAGTAGGCGGGGGCTCACAAGCTTATGGCGTGGGTTCGGCAGCTGTTGGTAATAAATCATTGGCTATGGGTCATTCGTCTACCTCTGTGGGTGAGCGTTCCATTGCTATTGGTACATCAACTGGGAATTCGACAGAAAAGTATGACGCCAATACTAATACCGAATCTTATGGTGTAGATTCTATTGCAATTGGCTCTAATGCAAAAACGGGTGTTAAAGATCAAACAAACCAAGGTACTAATGCCATTGCTATCGGTAAAGGCGCACAAGCCACTGCTGTAGATTCTATCTCTATCGGTACTGGTAACTTAGTAAATGCTGAAAATGCGGGTGCGATTGGTGATCTATCTATCGTTTCTGGTGCAGGCTCTTATACTTTGGGTAATGACAACGCTGTTGGCTCAAGTTCAGCCAATACTGGCGCGTTTGGTAACAATAACCAAATCGGTGCAACTGCCACTTATGATGACAACGGTAAATTACAACTTGCTAATGGCTTAGCAGACACTGTTGATGCAACCGGCTCACGTGTAGTAGGTAACAATAATGCCATTACTTCTAAAGATACTTATGTATTGGGTAGCGGCATCAATACTGGTGGAGATGGTAAAACTCGATTGGGTGAAACCGTTGCTAACTCAGTGTATTTAGGTAATGACAGCTCGGTCACTGCAGGTGCAGGCTCTGTTACAGAACAGGGCAAAGGTACGCTATTTAACGCATCGAAAAACGCTACTGCGGCAGGAGCGACCACTACCGGCGGTGCAACCGGCACAGTAAGCACAGCTAAAGTGAATGGCATCAGCTACAGTACTTTTGCTGGTCAAACAGCCGTGGGCGCCGTTTCAGTTGGTGCTGCTGGCGCAGAGCGCCGTATTCAAAACGTTGCAGCCGGTGAAATCTCATCTACCTCGACTGATGCGATTAACGGTAGCCAACTTTACCTTACTCAAGATCGTTTAGGTAATGTTGCTAAGGCAGTTGTAAATAACTTTGGTGGTAATGCAGCCTTAAATCCTGATAAACAAGGCGATATTACGTTTACCAATATTGGTGATACTGGTAAAAATAATATTCACGATGCCATTAAAGCTGCCAAATCTACGGTAGCTGCTGGTACGAATGTGACTGATGTTGTTGCTACAGGTAATGCGGATGGTTCCAAAACTTATACTGTTAATGCCAATGGCACAACTGTGAGCAATGGTTCTGAGGCTGTAACAGTTCTCGCCGGTAAAAAAGATAAGCAGAACGTGACCGATTACAAAGTTGATTTGTCACAAGCTTCTAAGGATTCTTTGGCCAAAGCGGATACTGCTGTCCAAGAATTGACTACTTCGGTGAACGGAAACAATGTTGAAACTTTGAATCAAAGTAACAAGGACATTGGTTTTGTAAACGGCACTGGTACAACTGCACGTGCTTCAGGCTCTGACATTACCTTTGATGTGAATAAGAGCGGTTTGACAACCGATGAAGCAGGTAAAGTTACCGCGAATACTGCAGGTGATAATTTTGCAACTGCAGCAGATGTTGCCAATGCTATTAATGAGGCAGCTGAGCGCACTGAAAAAACTACTACAGTGGTAAACGGCAGCAATACTCATGTTCAATCTAAAGTTGATGGTAACAACACTGAATACACCGTTAGTGCAGACAAAGCTACGGTATCAGTAAGCGATGCATTGAAGAAAACAGAAACGTCTGTTACAGATGCGACTACAAAAGCAGTGACCACGGATTACGCACTGGATTTGTCTGATGCAACTAAAGCACAAATCGCCAAAAAAGAAAGCGTTGTAGCCGGTGATAACGTAACCGTCACCGAAGATGGCACCAACGACACAGGTGGCAAAAAGTATAAAGTCGCATTGAAAAATAACCTAAACTTAGGCAACACTGGTTCTGTAACCACAGGCAACACCACCATCAACAACGATGGCTTAAAAGTTGGCGATGTTACCGTAACCAACGCCCCTGTTACTGTAAACGGCACTACTGTTAATAACATCAATGATTCCATCAACCAAACTGCAATTCAAGCATTTAAACCACTAACCTTTGCAGGCGACAGTGGTAATAATGTTACTCGTAAGTTGGGTGAAACCGTTAATGTTAAAGGTGGTGTAACTGATGCCACTAAGCTTTCAGATGGCAACATTGGCGTGGTAGCTAATGGTAGTGACACTTTGGATATCAAATTAGCCAAAGATATCACGGTTGACAGTGTTAAAGCAGGGAATACCACCATCAACAACAATGGTATAACCATCACAGATGGTCCAACCATTACCAAAGAGAAAGTGGATGTTGCGGGTAATAAAATCACCAATGTGAAAGCAGGTGAAAAACCAACTGATGCGGTCAACGTAAGTCAGTTGGAAAAAGCCCAAAAAGCAGCGACTACCAAAGTTGAAGGTGATCAAGGTGTAACTGTTACCCATGAAGTAAGTAAAGAGGACGGCAGCACCACTTACACCGTGGCGGCTAAAACCGACGGTGTGACCACCAAAGTTGATAAAGCAGGCAATATTGCCGCTGTAACCAGCGACATTACTGCGGACGACAAAGGTGTTTCTAGCGCAACGACCCCGACTGCATTGGCCACCGCAGGTGACGTAGCCGAAGCCATTAACGCTTCAGGCTTCAACGTTAAATCAGGCGGTAACAAAGCTGAAGGTGACGAAGCCGAAGCAACCTTGATCAATCCGGGTGAAGAAGTTGAGTTCAACGCAGGTAAGAACCTGACTGTTAAACGCGTAGGTAACGTATTTACTTACGCCACGGCAGATGATGTAGCGTTCAATACCGTTACAGCAACTACAGTGACTACTGGTGACACCGCCCTGAATTCAGACGGCCTGACCATTAACAATGGTCCGAGCGTAACGAAGACAGGTATTGATGCAGCTGGCACCCAAATCACCAATGTGAAAGCAGGTGAAAAACCAACCGATGCGGTCAACGTAAGTCAGTTGGAAAAAGCCCAAAAAGCAGCGACTACCAAAGTTGAAGGTGACCAAGGTGTAACTGTTACCCATGAAGTAAGTAAAGAGGACGGCAGCACCACTTACACCGTGGCTGCTAAAACCGACGGTGTGACCACCAAAGTTGATGAAGCAGGCAATATTGCCGCTGTAACCAGCGACATTACTGCAGACGACAAAGGTGTTTCTAGCGCAACGACCCCGACTGCATTGGCCACCGCAGGTGACGTAGCAGAAGCCATCAACAATTCTGGCTTTACTTTGACCGCTCAAGGTGAAAATGGCTCATTGGTAAAACCGGGTTCAACAGTTGATATGAAAAATACTGATGGCAATATCGTGATCAGTAAATCAGCTGATAGTAATGATGTTGTTTACAATCTTGCTAAAAACATTACCGTTGACAGCGTTAAAGCCGGTGATACCACCATCAGTAATGAGGGTGTTAAGAACGGTGACACCAGCCTGACTAAAGATGGCATTACCATCAATAACGGTACAGCAGGTAAACCTGTTACATTGACCAAAGATGGCTTAGACAACGGTGGTAATAAAATCACCAATGTGAAAGCTGGCAAGGCCGATACCGATGCAGTCAACGTTAGTCAGCTGAAAGCAGCTCAAGCTGCGGCGACTACTAAGGTTGGAGGTGATCAGGGTGTAACTGTTACTCCTAAAGTAAGCCAACAGGACGGCAGCACCACTTACACCGTTGCAGCCAAAACCGACGGTGTAACCACTGAAGTTGATACTAACGGCAACATTGCCGCCATCACTGGTGACATCACTACTGACGGTAAAGGCAATGCCAGCACGACCATGCCTAATGCGCTGGCGACTGCCCAAACGGTGACCGATGCCATCAATAACTCTGGCTTTACTGCTAAAGCAAACGGTGATACAGGTGAATTCATCAGCTCAGGTGATGAAGTGAACTTCGTTGATGGTAAAAACATCACCATTAAACGTGACGGTGCTAACTTTACCGTTGCCACTAAAGACGATGTTGATTTCAACACCGTTACAGCCAAGACGGTAACCACTGGTGACAGTACCCTGAATTCAGACGGCCTAACCATTAATAATGGCCCGAGCGTAACGAAGACAGGTATTGATGCCGCTGATAAAAAGATCACCAACGTAGCAGCCGGTAAGGTTGCCGCAGACAGCAAAGATGCGGTCAATGGCAGCCAGCTCTATGCTACAGCCAACAGCGTTGCCAACCATTTGGGTGGCGGCTCGACTGTGAATGCAGATGGTACGGTAAGCGCCCCTAGCTATACCTTGACCAATCCTGCAGATGGCAGCACAACTGCGGTGAATAATGTCGGCGATGCGATTAGTGGTTTGGACAAAGCCGTGAATCAGCCGCTTACCTTTGCTGGTGACAGTGGTGACAATGTTAACCGCAAGCTGGGTCAAACCGTGAATGTGAAAGGCGGCGTAACCGATACTGCCAAGCTTTCAGACGGCAACATCGGTGTGGTAGCCAATGGTAGCGATACCTTGGAAGTGAAATTGGCTAAAGATGTGAATCTGGGTCAAGAAGGTTCACTGACTACCGGTAATACCGTGGTTAACAACAACGGTGTGACCATTGCCGCGCCAACTGAAGCCAATCCGCAAAATACCGTGAGCATCAGCCCGATCGGCCTGAATAACGGTGGTAATACCATTACCAACGTGGCACCGGGTAAAAACGGTACCGATGCGGTCAACGTGAATCAGTTGGTTGGTATGGGTAATCAGTTGCAACAAAACATTGACAATGTCGGCAAGAAAGCTTATGCCGGTGTGGCTGGTGCGATTGCCCAAAGCTCAATTCCGCAGGTAACCCGTCCGGGTGCGACCGGCTTGGGTATCGGTGGTGGTCACTACGGTGGCGAATCTGCTATGGCCATCGGTGTATCTTCGATGAGCGATGGTGGCAACTGGATTATCAAAGGTAACTTCTCAACCAATACCGGCGGCCATGTGGGCGTGGGTGCAGGTGCGTTGTACCAATGGTAATCTAATCGAGCCTTAGCTTGAATCAAGGCCGTCTGAAACTGGATGTTTCAGACGGCCTTTTTATTGATTGATATAAATGGGCGCATGAAAGTAAGCGATTTCGCTGTGATAAGACTATAATTTTATGATGACTATTCTGAATCGGACGCGGATATGAAAATTTACAATGCCAAAGAAATGCGTGCCGCCGAGCAAGCCGCGGTGGATAAAGGCACATCATTTGAGCAGTTGATGGAAAACGCGGGGCAAGCGGCGGCAGCGGATATTTTGCAGCATTGTGCTGGTCGGCAAAAAGTATTGATTGTGTGTGGCAAAGGTAATAATGGCGGTGATGGATTGGTGATTGCACGCGTGTTGCAGCGGCATGGCTGGCAAGTGGATATTGCCTTGGTCTGCGGCAATACATTATCGGATTTATCAGAACTTAATCGCCGACGTTTAAAAGGGTTGTCAGGCATCACTTTTTTAGATGAAGAAGATTTATTAGGCCGTCTGAAAACAAGAAATGCTTATGATGTGGTGATTGACGGTATATTCGGCACTGGTTTCAGCGGGAATTTGCCGCGAAATATCGTTGCTGTCTGCCAAGCACTAAATGCTTCAGACGGCCTCAAAATTGCTTTGGATATGCCCACAGGTTTAAACGGCGATACGGCTGAATGCGATGAACACACTTTTTGCGCCGACATGACTTACGCTTTTGGCGCATACAAGCCCGCGCATATGAATGAAACTGCGCAGGCATTTTGTGGAGAAGTGGTGTGCTTGGAAATTGGAATAGATTAATTTAACTATAGGCCGTCTGAACGTTCAGACGGCCTTAAACATTTGTGCCAGCCACATGCCTAAAGCCGTCAGCACAAAAGAGCCGAAAACGTGCAAGGTCGCTGCGCCAAAAGCCGCGCCCCAACGCTGTGCCTGCATAAGCTGAACCATTTCCAACGAAAAGCTGGAAAATGTCGTCAAGCTGCCGAGAAAGCCGGTAATCAGCAGCAGCTTCCATTGCGGATGTTGCACCAATTCGGCGCAAATGCCGATAAGCAGTGCGCCGACCCAGTTTGCCGCCAAAGTGCCGAAAGCAAATGAAGTGGTGATATGGGCAAAATAAAGGCCGAACAGCCAGCGGATACCGGCACCAAATGCAGCGCCAATAGCAATCGGCAGAAAAGAAGCGGGAGACATATGGTTCCTTAAGGCCGTCTGAAGCTACCAAATTTGATTGCTTGATTTTAAATAGCGGTTGTCGTCGAAAGTATTGAGCCATTGCGGCCGTAACGCCACAAAAATCGCAGTGGTGATGCCGCTTAAAAAGGCTTCCGCCCAAGCAATCAGAATAAAAACGGGCAGGGCGGTGGACCACAATACTTCGCTAGGAAAGGCTGCAGCCCAATCCAAAACTGTGACCAACACCAAGCCGGTAAACAAGATGCTGGCTGCCGAGCCGATAAAGCCGTTGACGAAAATAAAAATAAACAGATTGGCCGGCAACATATTCACCAAGCGGCGAAATAAAATATTGATGGCCAGAGGCGGTAGTAATAGCGCCAAAGCATTGATAGGGTACACCTGCCAATCACCGCCAAACAGCCATACATAAGAAAAAAGCAGCAATGCGCCCAACCAAAAAGCCGCTGGTGTGCCAATCATGAGTGCCACTAAATTCATTGCCAAAAGGTGATAGCTCATGCCGGCAAGTTGGCCGTCATCAGGTGTCGCGCTCAAAAGCCATGCTGTGGTCAAAATCAAAATAGCCAAGGTCACGGCCGAGCGATGTGCGGCAATAGCTTTGAAAGCAGGTTTGGCACACGCCGCTAGCAAGGCAGCCAAGATGAGCCATGCCGCAATCAAAGCAGCAGATGAAAACCATTCGGCTTGAAAAATCATAAGGAATACGCGCTCAATATTTTCAGACGGCCTTATTATACGCCGAATCGTTAAAATATTGCGCCGATAGCGGTTTTACTTATTCTTTTTAATGCGGAAACACGATAAAATAACCGCCTTTGTAGTTGAATCGGATATTAAGGTTTCCTATGTTGTGGACGGTGTTGATTTTCCTTCTGTTGTGCGCTATCGGCGGATTGTTGTGGTTCCATTACCAACAAGACCAACAATGGCGGCAGGAGCTTGGCCGCATGGAAAAAGGCGAAGGCGATGACTTAGCCGAATTGGCACAATACGCCGAAAATCCTGAAGAAGCGCAAGCGGCACACAAGTTCGGCCATCAAGCCAAAGCTGCTTACAGCAGAACCGTCGCCCGTTTGCGTCTGTTGGCGGCGCAACGCCACAGTGCCAAATCAGCAGATAATCAAACGCAAGAATTAGATTATGTGGATGATTCTTCTGCTTTTTCCGAGCAGTCTTACCATGAAGCCGAATTGGCGCAAGCTCAAGAAGAAGCAGAATTTCAGCGTGAGTTTCAGCAACATACCTATCAAAAAGTCAATAAACCCGTGCAGCCGTTGGAGGAGGTGCAAGAATTTATCCGTCCTGCGCGCGCGTCCAAACGCTTGTCTGCCGTGCCTGATCCGGTGATTGCGCCGTTTGAAGAAACCGATATTCCCGAATATGTGCCGCGCAAGGTGCAGGGCGCAGCTTTTGAAGAAATCACTTTGGAAGATGCCACCCGTTCGTTAAGCGAAGCCGTGTTACAGGAAATAACGGAGCAAAAAAACGTTAAAAAACAAGTATTCTCTGAAGAGCAATCGGTTCAGACGGCCTCATTCCAGCCGTCACGCCGTCCGCGCCAAGATTTAGAAGTGATTGATTTCGATGATCCGGCTTTGCGCCGCACTCGCGAGCGTGTGTTGGCACAAGTGGAGGAAATCCACATCAATCCGGCGCAAAAGCCGCGCATTGAATCGGCGCAAAATGCTTTGCGTACAGTGGAGCGTGAAACCATTCCGGTCAAAGACATTCCGAGCCGTTGGGATGAAATTGACGTGGAAAAAATCCACTCAAATCTGGCGCGCCAAACCGCCGCCCGCAGCCGCTTGGCCGCTGCGGTTGCGCCGATTCAAGATTATCAGCCGACCATTATTCAAGATGATGAAATTTTAGCGAACCTGTCGCAAAGCACTTCGCCGCTCAATCGCCGCGTGCAGCCAATTCGCCGCATCGATACCCGTACGCGTGAAAGCGTGATTCCTGATTCGGTGGTGGTTGAGAAAAGCAGCGCAGTGGTGCAACCTGCCAAACCGGCGCCGAAAGCATCGCGTTTCCAAAATAACGAAGCCTTTATCTCGCGCCCGCCTGCGCCGAATGCGACGGTAGTCGAGCCGCCTGTCGTGCCGAAAGTAGATCCTGTGCCGGTGAATATTCCCGAGCCGCCAGCGTTCAAAGAGCCGCCTGCCGTGACCTTGCCGGAAGTGTCGGTCAATGCGCATGTAAGCAACCGCCCGTTGCGTTCGCTGCAAGACTTTTTAATCAGTGAAACCGAAGAAATCATCACCGAGCCGAAACCTGCCGTTCAGACGGCCTTGGATGAGGCAACCGTATCCGTGTTTGAGCAGCGTGGACATTCAGTTGAACATGAGTCTATGTTGTCTGAACACTTGTACGATGATGCGGCGAATTCGGATGAATACGCAGCGGCGCAAGATGGGCGTTATGATGAAGAGCCATCTTTAGCCGACCAATGGCCTGAAGAAAATGATGAGCTTGCCGCGCCTGTATCTGCTGAAGCCCCCCATGCCATCAGCCAACCAGCGCCTGCGCTTCAGCAAGCAGTGGTAATGCCGTCTGAAATGAATCTGCCGAGCGTAGATTTATTGTTGCCGCCGCAATTCGACCCGACAGCGACGCAAACCGAAGAAGCCTTAATTGAAAACGGCATCATCATTGAAGACAAACTGGCTGAATTTAAAGTCAAGGTTAAGGTGGTGGATTCTTATTCGGGCCCGGTGATTACGCGCTACGAAATCGAGCCGGATGTCGGCGTGCGCGGCAGCGCGGTGATTAATTTGGAAAAAGATCTGGCACGCTCTTTGGGCGTGGCTTCTATCCGTGTGGTCGAAACCATTCCGGGTAAAACCTGCATGGGCTTGGAATTGCCGAACCCGCGTCGCCAAATGATACGCTTAAGTGAAATTTTCAATTCACCGGTGTTTACCGAATCAGAATCCAAGCTGACTTTGGCCTTGGGGCAAGACATTACGGGTGAACCGGTCATTACCGATTTGGCCAAAGCGCCGCACTTACTGGTGGCCGGTACCACCGGTTCCGGCAAATCGGTGGGCGTGAACGCGATGATTCTGTCGATGCTCTTTAAAGCCTCGCCGGAAGATGTGCGTATGATTATGATTGACCCGAAAATGCTGGAATTGAGCATTTACGAAGGCATTCCGCATCTGCTCGCGCCTGTGGTGACCGACATGAAGCTGGCTGCCAATGCGCTCAATTGGTGCGTCAACGAAATGGAAAAACGTTACCGCCTGATGAGCCATGCCGGCGTGCGGAATTTGGCCGGTTTCAACCAAAAAATTGCCGAAGCCGCAGCGCGTGGCGAGAAAATCGTCAACCCGTTTACGCTCACGCCGGATAATCCGGAGTATTTGGAAAAGCTGCCGTTTATCGTGGTGGTAGTGGATGAGTTTGCCGATTTGATGATGACGGCCGGTAAGAAAATCGAAGAATTGATTGCCCGCTTGGCGCAGAAAGCCCGTGCTGCGGGTATCCATTTGATTTTGGCCACCCAGCGCCCGAGCGTGGACGTGATTACCGGTTTGATTAAAGCCAATATCCCGACCCGCATCGCGTTTCAGGTTTCCAGCAAAATCGACAGCCGCACCATTCTTGACCAAATGGGCGCGGAAAATCTGTTAGGCCAAGGCGATATGCTGTATTTGCCGCCGGGAACCAGCTATCCGCAGCGTGTTCACGGCGCGTTTGCTTCCGATGACGAAGTGCACCGCGTGGTGGAATACTTGAAACAATTCGGCGAACCGGATTACGTTGAAGAAATTCTGAGCGGTGGCATGACCGAGGATTTACCGGGCATGGGCAACCGCAGCGACAGCGACCAAGACCCGATGTATGACGAAGCTATTGCCTATGTGGTGAAAACGCGTAAAGCCAGCATTTCCGGTGTGCAGCGTCAATTGCGTATCGGCTACAACCGAGCCGCCCGCTTAGTAGAACAAATGGAAGCCGACGGCATTGTGTCATCGGCAGAAGCCAACGGCAACCGCACCGTATTGGCACCAAGTAGCAGTCATTTGGACTAAGGTTTAGATTCAATCGAGGCCGTCTGAAAATATTTGATTTAAATATTTTCAGACGGCCTTATTTTATGGGGTGGTTTATAATGAGAATGTACTTGATTAAAAAGAAAGCAAAATAATGGGTGCATTAATCGGTATTGTGTTGAGTGTTTTTGCGTTTTGGGTCGGGTTTATTGTCTTATCTGCATTAATCATATGGATTTGGAGTTGGGATTGGAAAACCATTTTTCTCATCATCGGTTTGTTATTAGGCTTGATGCAAAAAGAAAAATATCATTCAGCAAAACCCTATAAAATCAAACCGCATATCAAATTAAAAGCTCAACCACGCTTATCCCAACCACAATTACTTACTTCGGTAGTTCAACCTATAGTCAGGTATGATATTTTAAGAATCATCAAAGCCTTTTTCTGGATAAGTTGCTGTTTATATTGGGCAGTGTGTATTGCAGCTTTTCTGGAAACACCGTTGCCACAAGACAATCAGGTGGCAGGATGGTTGGCTTGGCTGGTCATGTTTATCGTGGTTCCATTGGCTGTATATGGCTTATGTATCGGTTTATTTCATGGAATATGTTCTTTAAAAAAGCAGCCGAAAAATTAAAAAAATGCCGTCTGAAAAGTTTCAGACGGCATTTTGTTGGAAAGAGAAACCTTACTGCACACCATTTTGCTTGGCTTCCAAGCATTCCCACAATTCCAGCTTATCCAACAGCAGCATTTCTATTTCTTCCGCGCGCGCTTGTAATGCGCCGGCTTTTTCGTAGTCTTTGAAAATTTCCGGATCAGAAAGCTGGGTATTGAGCTCGGCCTGTTCGGCTTCTAGCGCGGCGATTTCATCGGGCAGGGCATCGAGTTCGCGCTGTTCTTTATAGGATAATTTCACTGTGCGGTTGGCTTTGGGCTTTTCTTTCACCGGCTCGGTTGCCGCTTTCGGGGTTGAGGCGGTCTGAAGGGTTTGCTCGCGCTTTTTGGCATCGAGATAGTCTTCATAGCCGCCGATGTATTCTTTCAGACGGCCGTTTCCTTCAAAAACAATGCTTTGCGTAATCACATTATCGAGGAACATACGGTCGTGGCTGACCAAAAACACCGTGCCTTGGTAATCGCGCAGCAGCTCTTCCAGCAATTCTTGTGTGTCGATGTCCAAGTCGTTGGTCGGCTCGTCCAGCACCAAGATATTGGCTGGTTTGGTGAATAATTTTGCTAGCAACAAGCGGTTGCGTTCGCCGCCGGAAAGTGAAGAAACCGGCGATTGCGCGCGCGCAGGGTGAAACAGGAAATCTTCCAAATAGCTCATGACATGGCGTTTTTTGCCACCGATTTCGACAAAATCATTGCCTTGGCCGAGCGTGTAGAACACGGTGTCGTTTTCGTTCAACGCGCTGCGGAATTGGTCGAAATAGGCCACTTCCTGTTTGGAGCCGATGCGGATGCGGCCGTAAGTTGGTTGCAATTCGCCCAAAATCAGTTTCAAAAACGTGGTTTTGCCGATACCGTTGGGGCCGATTAAGCCGATTTTGTCGCCGCGCTGAATGATTGCGGAGAATTTATCCATGATGGCTTTGTCGCCGTATTGAAAAGAGGCGTGTTCCAATTCGGCGATGATTTTGCCGCTTTTTTCACCGCTGTCGAGCTTGAAATTGACTTGGCCTTGCACATTGCGGCGCTCGGCACGTTGGCGGCGCAATTCTTCCAAACGGCGAACGCGGCCTTCGTTGCGTGTGCGGCGGGCTTCAATCCCTTTGCGAATCCACGCTTCTTCCTGCGCGTGAAATTTGTCGAACAAGCGGTTGTGTTCGGCTTCAACGGCCAATTCCTGCTCCTTTTTCCCGCTGTATTTGGAGAAGCTGCCCGGATAGGAGCGCAGCGTGCCGCGGTCGAGCTCAACAATGCGGGTGGCGACATTATCCAAAAAGCGGCGGTCGTGGGTAATCACCACTAAGCTGCCTTCAAAGTTTTTCAGCAGGTTTTCCAGCCAGATAATCGCGTCGATGTCCAAATGGTTGGTCGGCTCATCAAGCAGTAATACATCAGGCTTTTGCACCCATGCTTGCGCCAGGGCCACACGCTTTTTCTGGCCGCCGGAAAGATTGCCGATTTTTTCGTCTTCCGGCAAGCCCAATTCGCTGATGGTTTGTTTCACCGCCGCATCGAGTTTCCAGCCGTCTTGTGCTTCAATTTTTAGCTGCAATTCATTGAGTTCTTTTAATAAACTTTCATCGCTGCTGCTTTCCAGCTGATGACTGACTTGGTGATAACGGCTCAACAGCCCGCGCATTTCGCCCAAGCCTTCAGCCACGATGTCGAACACCGTTGCCGCGTTATTAAAAAACGATTCCTGCGGCACATAAACGATTTTCAGGTTGTTTTGCAGAATAATCTGGCCGTCGTCCAGCTTTTGCACGCCGGCAAGGATTTTTAAAAACGAAGATTTACCCGCACCGTTACGGCCGATTAAGCCGATTTTTTCGCCGCTGTCGAGCTGGAAAGCGGCTTTATCCAATAAAGCGACATGGCCGACGGCAAAAGAAGCGTTTTCAACTTGCAGAATATTCATAACGGTAGCGGTAGGTAAAGTAACAGAAAGGGCGTATTTTAACTGATTTTGCAGCGGTTTATAAGGTGACAGGCCGTCTGAAAGCAAAGTTTCAGACGGCCTAGTTTATTCCTGATAAAACTCAATCGGCAAACCATCGGGATCTTGGCAGAAGAAAAACGCTTTGCCAGTGTATTCATCGATGCGGATGTCTTCGCAGGCAATGCCTTTTTCGCTTAATTCATCGTGTTTGGCAGCGACATCATCCACGGCAAAAGCCAAATGGCGCAGGCCACAGGCTTCGGGGTAGCTTGGGCGTGGCGGTGGATTGGGGAAGGAAAAAAGCTCCAGCACATAATGCGAACCGATTCCCAAATCCAATTTATAAGAATCTCGCTCGGCGCGGTAGTGCTCAGCGAGAATGTTTAGGCCTAAAATCTCGGTATAGAAATGTTTGCTTCGCGCGTAATCTGCGCAAATTAAGGCGACGTGGCGTAGGCGCATGGTTGGATGGTTTTCTTTTTTAATCAGGCCGTCTGAAAAAGAAGTTTCAGACGGCCTTGAATTTATTTCATTAACTTAGGCGGAATGTTACAAACCGGAATCGGGTTGATTTTGTGCTGCATGGCTTTATGCAAGCGCGTATAGATTTCCAAAACTTCGCGCTCACGGCCGCTGAAATCTTCAGGTTGATGGGTATCGTAAACACTCATCGCCCATTCGAGCTCGGGATAGCTTGCGCCCATTTGCTCTTCATCGGTGCGCTCAGTATCCCACAAACCGTCAGTCGGCACGGCTTGTTGAATGGATTGGATGACATTCAGTTCTTTAGCTAATTCGTAAACTTGGGTTTTGGTTAAGTCGGCAATCGGGCTGATGTCCACGCCGCCATCGCCGTATTTGGTGAAAAAGCCCACGCCGAAATCTTCGATTTTGTTGCCGGTACCGGTCACGAGCAGGCCGTGCAGTTGGCCGTAGTAATAAAGTGTGACCATGCGCAGGCGGGATCGGGCATTGGCTAGCGCAAGTTGTTTGTTTGGAAACGCGCTTTCATCGACTTCAACGGTTTCGGCAAAAGTGTTAAATGTCGGGGTTAAGTCCACGCTCATGGCGGTGACGTTGGTGTAGCGTTGCTGCAAGTTTTCCATGTGTTCGCGTGCACGGTTGACTTGCTCGGCTTTTTGGCGAATCGGCATTTCAATCAGCAACACGTTCAGACCGGTTTCGGCGGCCAGCGTGGACACAACGGCAGAATCAATGCCGCCGGATACGCCTACTACAAAGCCTTTGGCGCGTGCGCTTTCGGCATAATTTTTCAACCAATCGACAATATGGCGGACAACAGCTTGGGTTTGCATAAATCAGCTCCTGATAGCGGGAAGTAAGATGATAATGCTATTTGAGGCCGTCTGAAAGTAAATCAGGCAATTTTGTGGGGATTTTTGTTAAAAATAGTTATTTTGTGGCATAGAGAAAAGGTTGAAAACTGATATAATTGTCGACAATTTTCCCGATTTATGGGTAAAATCAATCAGTTAATCCATTATCATTTGAGGTTGCCATGAAATTTCTAGACCGTGAGGCTACCATAGCCAAGCCGGGTTTCAATCGATGGCTGGTGCCGCCTGCGGCATTGGCCGTGCATTTGGCCATCGGCCAGATTTATGCGTATTCTGTGTTTAATGCGCCGCTGACGAAAGTAATCGGGATCACCGAATCGACGGCGGGCGATTGGAAGCTGACCACGGTCGGCTGGATTTTTAGCATTGCCTTAGCAGTATTGGGCGCATCGGCGGCGATGTTTGGTACATGGATGGAGCGTGTCGGCCCGAGAAAAGCGATGTTTGTGGCGGCCTGTTGTTTCAGCTTGGGTTTTTTGGTGTCGGCCATTGGCGTCAGCACCCACAATTTGGCTTTGCTGTATTTAGGCAATGGCGTGATTGGTGGCATTGGCTTGGGGTTGGGCTATATCGGACCGGTTTCGACTTTGATGAAATGGTTCCCCGATAAACCGGGTATGGCCACGGGTTTGGCGATTATGGGTTTCGGCGGCGGCGCGATGGTGGCATCACCTTTGTCGGTGTGGCTGATGGGGTTGTTCAGCAGCGATACTTCCGTAGGCGTGGCGCAGACGTTTGTGGTGTTGGCTTTTATTTATTTTGCTTTGATGATGTTTGGTGCGTTTACCATTCGCGTGCCAGCGGCGGATTGGAAGCCGGAAGGCTATGTTGCACCGAAAGTGAGCAATAAACTGGTCAGCAGCAATCATGTCAACGTCAACCAAGCGATGAAAACGCCGCAATTTTGGCTGCTGTTTTGGGTGTTGTGCCTGAATATTACCGCCGGTATCGGTGTATTGGGGCAGGCGGCGGTGATGATTCAGGAATTGTTTTCTGAAGCTTCAGTAGGCAAGCAGGCGGCGATTAGTGTGGGGGCGGCGGCAGGTTTTGTAAGCTTGTTGAGCTTGTTTAATATGGGCGGACGTTTTTTCTGGTCGAGTATTTCCGATAAAATCGGCCGCAAAAATGTGTACACCATTTTCTTCGTGCTCGGTTCGCTGCTGTATGTTGCCGTGCCGTCGATTGGCGCCAGTGGCAACAAAACCTTATTTGTGATTTGCTTTTGCGTGATTATGTCGATGTATGGCGGCGGTTTTGCGGCGATTCCGGCTTATTTGAAAGACTTATTCGGCACTTACCAAGTGGGTGCGATTCACGGCCGGATTTTACTGGCTTGGTCAACGGCCGCGGTGATTGGTCCGGTATTGGTCAATTATATCCGCCAAAGTCAAATCGACAGCGGCATTCCGGCGGCGCAGGCGTATAGCGTGACCATGTATATTATGGCCGGTTTGCTGTTGGTGGGTTTGCTGTGTAATTTATGCGTGAAAGCCGTGCATGAAAAACACCATGAAATCGATATTCACAAAGCCGCTGCCAGCAGTAATCCTGATGATGAAACCGCAATTTCCGATGCTTATCTGCTGCAAGAAAACATTAAGCGCGGTGGTTTTTCAGTATGGTGGCGCTGGGCATTGGTGGGGATTCCGTTGTTTTACGGCATCGTGATGGTGTTCGTGAAATCATTGGATTTGTTCCGTTAGTTTAATGAGAGGCCGTCTGAAATGTTTCAGACGGCCTCTGTTTGTTTGGGACGTACTTAATACACCTAATAAAAAGAGCCACTATAAAAGTGGCTCTTTTTCTGCATCATGCAGCTGATTTATTGAATAGCTGCTTTTTCTTGACGGTAAGCTTCGGCAGCTTCACGATCACGCTTGGTGGCTTGGCGCATCATCCAATAGTTGCCAAGGATAACCAGCGTACCGATCACAGCAATAAAGATGGTTGCCAATACGTTCATCTGCGGATCTAAGCCCAGTTTGATTTTGGAGAAAATCACTTGCGGTAAGGTTGAAGAACCAGGGCCCGACAAGAACGATGTAATCACCAAGTCATCCAGCGACAAGGTAATGCCCAGCAGGAAGCCGGAAGCAATCGCAGGCGCAATCAGTGGCAGGGTAATCACGAAGAAGATTTTCAGTGGGCGTGCACCTAAGTCCATGGCCGCTTCTTCCAGTGATTGATCCAATTCAATCAAACGCGAGCGAATCACCACGGTGATGTAGGCCATACATAAGGTGGTGTGACCCAAGAAAATGGTGAAAAAACCACGGTCGAAGTAGAGCGCTTGCAGCCATTCGCTGTTTTGCAGGAACATCTGCACCTGAATAATCAGCAGCAACATCGACAAACCGGTAATCACATCCGGCATCACCATCGGCGCGGAAACCATGCCGGCAAACAAGGTGTTGCCGCGGAAACGCTTAATGCGCGCCATGGCATAGCCGGCCAGTGTGCCGAGTACCACCGCGGCCAATGATGAAACCACAGCAATACGCAGCGACAACCAAGCAGCTTCCAAGATGGTGCTGTTTTGCATCAGGGCTGCGTACCATTTGGTGGAGAAGCCGCCCCAAACCGTTACCAGTTTGGATTCATTGAATGAGTAAATCACTAACACAAACAGCGGGATATACAAAAACGCCAATGAAATAAACAGCATCAGCTTTAAGAACCAAGATAATTTTTGTTTATGCATTATTTCGATCCTTCTTCAATTTGACGGTTGTCGTAATGCTGATACAGCGCAATTGGAATCACCAGCAGAATCACCATCACCACGGCAACGGCAGAAGCCAGCGGCCAGTTGTTTTGGTCAAAGAATGCCTGCCATAATACTTTACCGATCATCAGGTTTTCTGAGCCGCCAACCAATTCCGGAATCACAAATTCACCAACTGCCGGTACGAATACCAGCATAGAGCCTGCAATGATGCCGGTTTTCGACAACGGCAGGGTAATGGTGAAGAATGATTTAATCGGTCCGGCGCCCAAATCGGAAGCGGCTTCCAGTAAGCGGCCGTCGAGTTTCACCAATTGCGTGTACAAAGGCAGAATCATAAACGGCAAATAGGCGTAAACCATCACCAGATTTAAGGAGAACGCGTTGTAGAACAAATCCAGCGGCTGACTGATGATGCCGTTTTTCATCAAGAAGTTGTTGATGATGCCGTTGTGTCCCAATAAGCCCATCCATGCGTAAACACGCAGCAAGAATGATGTCCAAAACGGCAACATAATCGCCAGCAGCAAGCCGTTACGAATCGACGGATTAGCGCGGGAAATGGCATAGGCCGTAGGATAGCCGATAAGCAGACAGATGATGGTTGTCGTCAGCGCGGTTTTAATCGAAGACCAATAAGTCAGCAGATAAATGTTTTCGCCGTTGCTGTTGCTGAACGGATTAAGCAATTGACCCAACGTCGCCCAGAAATTCTGGAAAATATCCGCATAGTTTTGGAAACTGAGCAGAATATTCAGACGGCGGAAATCTTCATCGTAAGTAGTGAGCGGTGTAAACGGCGGAATCGCAATTTCCTGCTCGGCGAAGCTGATTTTCAGCACGATCGCAAACGGAATCAGAAACAGCACCAGCAGCCACAAATACGGGATGCCAATCACCATGCGCTGCCCCGGCTTGCGGAACAGCTTTTTCTTTAATTGGGTTAAATTCATCGCGGTATTCCTTGTTTATCGGAACAACGGAGTAGGTTGGTTTTCAGGCCAGCTTACGTAAACGGTTTCATCCCAAGTCGGTGGGGTAATATTGCGCACATACCAGTAAGGCGCCGGTACTTGGCTCTTAATTACGCGGCCGTTTGGCAATTGGATATGGTAGATGGCAAAGCTGCCCAAGTAGGCGATTTCTTTAACCGTGCCTTGCGCCCAGTTGTAATTGCCCAAATGCTCAGGTTTGTCTTTGTATACATCGATGTCTTCCGGACGAATGCTCACCCACAAATCTTGCTCGGCAGGCCCCCCCAAACCGTGGTCAATACGCACATGGTTTTCCAAGCCTTCGCATTGGATAATCGCGTAATCGGCATGGTCTTCCACCACAACGCCTTCGAAAATATTGGTTTCACCGATAAATTCAGCGGTAAAGCGGCTATTTGGGTAATCGTACACATCGCTTGGGGTGCCGACTTGCTGCAATTGGCCGTCAGACATAATGGCCACGCGCGTTGCCATGGTCATGGCTTCTTCTTGGTCGTGTGTCACCATGATGCAGGTTACGCCCACTTGCTCAAGCGTGTTCACCAATTCCAATTGGGTCTGTTGGCGCAGTTTTTTATCAAGTGCGCCCAATGGTTCGTCAAGCAACAAAATTTTCGGGCGCTTGGCCAAGCTGCGTGCCAAGGCGATACGCTGCTGTTGACCGCCGGACATTTGATGCGGTTTACGTTTGGCAAATTTGGTCATCTGCACCAAGCGCAGCATTTCTTCCACGCGCGCATCAATTTCGCCTTTGGGCATTTTGTCCTGCTTCAGACCGAAGGCGATGTTTTGCTCGACTGTCATGTGCGGGAATAGGGCATAGCTTTGGAACATCATGTTAATCGGGCGGTCATACGGCGCCAGCTTGGTAATATCTTGGCCATCCAGAATAATTTTGCCCTGATTCGGGATTTCCATGCCCGCCAGCATACGCAGCAGCGTGGATTTACCACTGCCCGAGCTGCCCAAAAGGGCGAAGATTTCGTGTTGATAGATATCCAAGTCGATGTTATCGACAGCGTAATTGTCACCAAACTTTTTCACCAAACCTTGGATTTGCAAATAAGGTTTGGCAGAAGACGCAGTGGTTGCGGTCATAATGGCAATACTCCAAAAATTGAAACGAGTACCGGCAAAACGGATTTTCGATGGGTGATAAAAAGCTGTTTGATTGCTGGAGGGCGTTTTCAGACGGCATAAAAAAAGGCCGTCTGAAAACGCTTGCAAAGCGCACGGGCAGCGGGAAAAGGGGAACAACGTTCCCAAAATTAAATAAACTGGCTGACTCGCAGACTATTTAATTTTGAAGACGTGAAAAGATGTTAAGTGAACTCGATATTATATTAGCCTAAGTGGGTTGGGGGCAATATTAAATTTTTGTTAATGGCTTATTTAAATAGATTTGCCGTGATTTAGTGGCAAAAAAGGGATAAGGTGGAAAATTGATTGATTTAAGCCGATGATGTTTTCAGATGGCCTAGAATGCCGTCTGAAAGCAAAATAGTGACAAGCATATATTTAGCCTGAATTTTTCGCTAAGATAAGCATAAGCAGATTGTATGGCAGCATGGGAGGAAAGAGATGGAACTCAAAAAATTAGTCAAAATCAGCAACATCATCGGCCTGATTTCGATATTGTTGTTGATGTATTGGGTGTTTGCATTTGTGTTGATTGAAGTGTTTGGGCTGAAAGTTTTCCGTGAACATATGACCGGCATGTTCGGCTTGAGCATTTTGGGTATTTTGGCTTTGATGGCCGGCGCATTGATGTTGAATATCATGGCTAATTTAACGCGCATTGCCGAGCGTGGGCAGGAAGTGGCCGTTGCCAGCAGTAAGAAACTGATTTATGGCGTATTGCTGGTGTTTCCTGTGTTGGCGGCAATTTTATTCGGCGGAAATTACCAGACCATTCAGCAAAAGCATCAGTTGTTAGAACATTCTGCGCAAAGCCTGATTCAAGATAATCAGCAACAAGTGGCATGGCTTGCGGATTATCGTTTTGCGCCCGAACAGTTTCAGACGGCCAAAGAGATTTTGACCCTGCTGAACAAACAAGACAGCTCGTTTACTCAGGTTTCCTTGATTGTGCCTGATCAGATTAATGGCAAAGCGGTGTTGCTGAACTTAAGTCTGGATAAAATGGCTTATTTGGGTGACAAAACTCAATTGGCCGGTAAAAGTGATTTTCTTTATGCCACCGATTTGGCCGAGCGCGAATATTTAAACACTGCCTTTCAACAACAAGCCAATACGCCGCGTTTTGATTATGCAAATGGACATTATGTTTTGCTTTACCCTTATCAAAAAGACGGTGAAACCGTGGGCGTGCTGCGTTTGAGTGATTATCAGGCTTATGGCAAATTAGGCAGTTAAAACGTATCCATGCCGTCTGAAACTAATTTCAGACGGCATTGTTGTATGCAGCAAACGCATTCGCCATGATTTCTATATTTTGAATAAAGAAAGATTGGATACTGTCTTAAATTAATATACTATAAAACTATAATAAAAGTAATTATTAAGGTTTGTATGAGTATTAAAGAATGGCCGGAAGGGGAAAGGCCGCGTGAAAAATTATTGGCGCGTGGTGCTTCAGCATTGAGCGATGCAGAATTACTGGCGATTTTGCTCAGAGTAGGCACACGCGGCATGAGCGCAGTGGATTTGGCGCGCTATCTGCTGCAACAGTTTGGTAGCTTGGGCAAGCTGATGAATGCGGATGCGCGTGCATTGGCGGCACATAAAGGCATGGGCTTGGCCAGCTTTACCCAGTTTGCTGTGGTTAAAGAAATCGGGCGGCGGATTTTAAGCGAAGAGTTGCAGCAAAACATGACGCTCGATAATCCGCAGGCTGCCGGTGATTATTTGCGGCTCAACTTAGGGCACGAAAAAGTCGAAGTCAGCTTGGCTTTGTTGCTTAACCGTCAAAACCAACTGATTGCCGTGCGTGAATTGTCGCGCGGCACGGTGGCGGAAAACACGGTTTATATCCGAGAGATCGTCAAACTGGCGCTTGAAGAATACGCCGATAGCTTGATTCTCGCCCACAATCACCCGGGCGGACATGCGAGGCCGTCTGAAGCGGATATTCAGTTTACCAAGAGATTGGCGCAGGCGTTGAATTTGGTGGATATTTCGTTGTTGGATCATTTTGTAGTGACAGCACAGGAGGCTTATTCCATGCGGCAGGCGGGGTTGATGGGCTAACATGAAACAAGGCCGTCTGAAAGCCAATCAACTTTCAGACGGCCTCATCATTCTGTTACTCACGCTCACTGATTTTATCGGACAAACCCACGTCATGCGGATTCAACCGCGCGTGCTCTTCCTGCCCCAAGCCGACTAGTTTACGCAAACGTGTCATATAGGCATTCACATCCAAACCGCGACCATAGCGCTGCGCTTCCCACAAGGTTTCCGCCAGCGCGTCCATCATCTCATGCTCGGCGCGAATCCAGTCATCATGATAACGCGCGCACAATTGCGCATGTATCGCCCGAATGCCCGGCGGCTGGTCGATGGCCGCTTGTTCCTGCAAAGACAAATGCAGCGACATATGTAAAAAAGGATTGCTTTCCCCATCTTCCGGCAGCCAGTTTTTATCTAAATAATTGTCGATGTCAGCCAAATAATGTTCATATTCCGGATGCGCTTCAATGATGCGCAAAGCCTTTTGTTGCAAGCCATCTAGTTGCAGCGGCGTGAAGCGGTGTTGCCAAACATAGGCAAAGAAACGGCGCACATCGTGTGTGTTAACATCATACATAGTGGTTATCCTGTTCAGACGGCCTTGCGTTATTGCTATTTGAAACAAATATATCAATAGGCCGTCTGAAAATTAAGTAGGTGTTGCGAAATAATCGAGAGAGTGTAGCCCTTTTTTATCCGGCTTGCCATAAACAATCGTTTCAGACGGCCTGATAAAGATTGGCAAAACCGCATACACTGCGTATAATAACACTTTCCTATCTGGGGGCGATCTTGGTTTCGACGGGGGTTGCGAAGCAGATGCGGGCATACCGGGGTCTCAGATTCCCGTAAAACACTGAATCTAAATAGTCGCAAACGACGAAACTTACGCTTTAGCCGCTTAAGGCTAGCCGTTGCAGCAGTTGGCCGATGGGCTGTGTAGGGTCAAACCTACGGCAACGTCATTTTACATTGGCTGGTTTTCCGTCGGGTTACTTGGCGGAAAATAAGATTTAAGGTAACTGGTTTCCCAAGAGCCTGTCTGTCGGCGCAAGGGGAGCAAGATTTTAAGTAGGCAAGACTAAGTATGTAGAACGCTTTGTAGAGGACTTTCGGACGGGGG
This sequence comes from Neisseria sp. N95_16, assembly GCF_002551535.2. Classification (NCBI taxonomy): domain Bacteria; kingdom Pseudomonadati; phylum Pseudomonadota; class Betaproteobacteria; order Neisseriales; family Neisseriaceae; genus Neisseria; species Neisseria sp. N95_16. The sequence goes on along the minus strand of NZ_PDBT02000005.1, from coordinate 23,776 downwards.
TTCAATTCCCCCCGCCTCCACCAGATTCTCTAAACGCCATGTTGCTAAACATGGCGTTTTTTATTTTGTATTAGCTGAGAAAAAATCTTGACAAACGCATGTATATGATTGCAATTTGACAGTCATTCGAATGACAAAAGCTTATATTGCAGAAGCGTGAAAATCTATACACAAACTCTGTGGATAACCTTGTGGGTAAACTTTGCATAAACAAAAAAACGTTTTAGCGACAATCATGCTGTTAAATTGCTTAAAAATTAATCAATTTAAATTCAATAAAATCAATAGGTTATGTATTTTTGATATTTCGAGCCGTCTGAAAATAAAATTTCTAAGTAAAACAAAGCGCTGTAAAGGTGTGTACAAATTTTCGTTGACAGCTGAAAAATTATTAAATTTTTGCCAATCGCGTTACAATAGCCGTTTATTTTGAACACTCGAACCAGACATCATGAAAGCCAGTCAATTTTTTATCTCTACTTTAAAAGAAGCACCTGCGGAAGCTTCGCTTGCCAGCCATCAATTAATGCTGCGTGCCGGTTTGATTAAATCGGTGGCGTCGGGTTTGTATACTTGGATGCCGATGGGCTTACGCGTGTTGCGTAAGGTGGAAAACGTGGTGCGCGAGGAAATGAATCGTGCCGGCAGTGTGGAATTGCTGATGCCGGTGGTGCAGCCTGCTGAATTGTGGCAGGAATCTGGCCGCTGGGAGTTTTACGGTAAGGAATTGCTGCGCTTGAAAGACCGTAAAGATGCTGATTTCTGTATGGGGCCGACTTGTGAAGAAGTGATTACGGATATTGTGCGCAAGGAAATCAGCAGCTATAAGCAATTGCCAAAGAATTTTTACCATATCCAAACCAAATTCCGTGATGAAATCCGCCCGCGTTTCGGTGTGATGCGCGCGCGTGAGTTTGTGATGAAAGATGCGTATTCGTTCCATGCGGATTTTGAGTCTTTGCAGGCCACTTATCAGGATATGTATGACGCTTATTGCCGCGTGTTCAACCGTTTGGGCTTGGATTTCCGGCCTGTTGCAGCGGATACGGGCAGTATTGGCGGTACCGGTTCGCATGAATTCCAAGTGTTGGCTGACAGCGGTGAAGACGTGATTGCCTATAGCGATGCGTCTGATTACGCGGCCAATATTGAATTGGCGCCGACGCTGCCTTTGAGCGGTGAGCGTGCGGCAGCGCAAGCGACATTGGATAAGGTTCATACGCCGAATGTGAAAACGATTGCGGCGTTGGTGGAATTTTTAAATATTCCGATTGAGCAAACGCTGAAATCGATCGTGGTTGAAGGCGAGGAAGAGGGCGAAATCGTGTTGCTGCTGTTGCGCGGCGATCATGAGTTTAACGACATTAAAGCGGAAAAATTGGCCGGTGTGAAATCGCCTTTGAGCATGGCGGCTCCGGAAGCGATTTTGGCGCAATTTGGTGCCAATGGTGGTTCGCTGGGGCCGGTTGGCTTTAAGGGCAAGATTTATGCCGATTTCGCCACTGAAAAAGGTGCGGATTGGGTGATTGGCGCCAATGAAGACGACTACCACTATACCGGCTTTAACTTCGGCCGCGATTCGGCAGAGCCTGAATTTGTTGATTTGCGTAATGTGGTGGAGGGCGATGCCAGCCCGGATGGACAAGGCCGTCTGAAACTGGCGCGCGGCATTGAAGTGGGACATGTGTTCCAATTGCGCGATAAATATTCTAAAGCCTTGAATGCCGCTTTCTTGGACAACAACGGTAAATCGCAAATCATGGAAATGGGTTGCTACGGCATCGGTGTGACGCGTGTGGTGGCAGCAGCCATTGAGCAAAACCATGACGAACGCGGCATCATTTGGACACCAGCCATGGCGCCATTTGAAGTGGTGATTGTGCCGATGAACTACAAAAAATCTGAAGCGGTGCGTGAAGCGGCTGACCGCATTTATGCCGAACTGCAAGCGCAGGGTGTGGATGTGTTGCTGGACGATCGTGATGAGCGCGCCGGTGTGTTGCTGAACGATTCTGAATTGTTGGGCATTCCGCATCGTATCGTGATTGGCGACCGTGGTTTGAAAGAAGGCAATGTAGAATATGCGCAACGCCGTGATACCGAATCGCAAAGCATTGCGTCTGGTGATGTGGTGGCGCAAGTTGTAGCGGCGCTGAAAGCTTAAGTATTTATTGTGTTTATAGTCAAAAAGGCCGTCTGAAAAGAATAATTTCAGATGGCCTTTGGCTTTTGCAAAACTCATTAATTTTTAGAAATCTTTAAACCGTCATTCCCGCGCAGGCGGGAATCCAGATCTATCGGCTTTAGGAATGTTTAACTATTTTAGTAATTTGACGCACTGGATTCCCGCCTGCGCGGGAATGACAAGTATAAGTTTTCTCGCTTCAAATTGAGTTTTGCAAAGGTCTCGGCCTTTATTTAATGATGAAAGATAGCAAAAAACAGGGCAGAAAACATTCTGCCCTGTTTGGTTTTAAATGTGGATTAAGGATTATTCCTTATCTTCTTTTTTATCGTCTTTTTTCGGTGCTGGTTTTTTCGCTGCCAAACCTAAGGATTTTTGCCATTCGGTCGGGTTTTTCACCAAATCCAAAGCTTTGCGTAATTGGTCGTCTTTAGCCGGATTCGGTGTCCGGCGGGCGATGATGTCTTCTTCTTTTTCCTTGTCGGTTTTCGGTTTGGCTTCTTGCTTCAAGGCTTCTTCAACCGTTTCAGGGATTTCGTTGCTGCTGTTGACATCGGCGCCGCCCAACGGATTGCCGATATGGCCGATTAAGTCGGCTTCGCGGCTTTCATAGGCGCGGTCTTTGTCTTTCACTTCCACATCCGGCACAATGCCTTGCGCTTGAATCGAGCGGTCATTTGGCGTGTAGTACAAGGCAGTTGTCAATTTAACCGCGCTGCCGTTGGACAACGGAATCACGGTTTGCACTGAGCCTTTGCCGAAGCTTTGTGTGCCAACGACTACGGCGCGTTTGTGGTCTTGCAGCGCACCGGCCACAATTTCCGAAGCAGAAGCAGAGCCTGAGTTAATCAATACCGTCATCGGAATGGTTTTCAGCTCGGCAGGTAAACCATCAAGCGGGTCTTTGCCGCTGGATAAGATGTAATCTTCAGGCGTGGCTTTTAATACCATACCGGCTTTGCCGTCGCGGCCTTTGGTGCTGACCACATTCACATCATTCGGCAGGAAAGCAGCCGATACGCCGACTGCACCGTTAAGCAGGCCGCCGGGGTCGTCACGCAGGTCTAAAATTAAGCCTTTTAATGGCGCACCGTTTTGCTTGGTTAAATCTTTTGCAGCATCATTCACGCCCGCGATGGTGCGCTCTTGGAACTGGGTCACGCGGATGTAGCCGTAGCCCGGTTCTAGCAGGTGATGGCGTACGCTTTTCACTTTGATGATGGCGCGGGTCAGATTCACCACAATTGGTTTGTCGGCATTTTTACGCGACAGGGTCAGGGTGATTTTGGTGCCCGGTTTGCCGCGCATTTTTTTCACCGCTTCGCTTACGGTCAGGCCACGGGTTGAAGTATTGTCGATTTTGACAATGAAGTCGCCACTTTTTACGCCGGCACGCTCGGCCGGTGTGTCTTCAATCGGGGCAACTACTTTGATGAAGCCGTCTTCTTGGCCGATTTCCATGCCTAAGCCGCCAAATTCGCCGCTGGTGTTTTCTTTCAGGTCGGAATAGCCTTTTTTATCCATGTATTCCGAATGTGGGTCAAGGCCGGCAACCATGCCTTTCATCGCGCCTTCGAATAATTCTTCATCGGATTTGTCTTGGTAATAATTGGCCTTGATTTGGCCGTAAACTTCAGCCATGGTGCGGATGGATTTCACCGGCAAAGATTCGTCTTTAGCGCTTTTTTCGGCGGCAATGCTTTGAACGCTGAGGCTGAGTGCCACGCCGCTGAATGCGCCTAAGGTGTAAAGTGCAACTTTTTTCAAAGTAGATTTCGACATTATTGTTAACTTTCTTTGTGTGCTTTGTGAGACCGTCTGAAAAATTAGGCTATTTTCAGACGGCCTAAGTCATCGTTCGTGAAACTTTAGGCGATTTGACCCGATGAAACAACCGTTTTAGAGTAAAAAAATGCTAGCAACTGTTTGCTTGGCGGCAAATTCGTCATGTTAATCACCATTCATGAATGTTCAGTATGCTTTGAATCTGCATATAAAGGCCGTCTGAACATCAATTAATCCAAGAGAGCGGATTCATGTTTTGGCCGTTGTAGCGGATTTCCAAATACAGGCCTTCTTCGCCACTTGGCAGGGTGCCGCTGGTACCGATTTTATGGCCTTGGCTGACGCTGTATCCTTTCACCACACCGATTTCGCTCAAGCCTGAATACACGCTGACGTATTTGTCGCCATGATCGACCACGACCACATTGCCGTAGCCTTCTAGTTCGCTGGCATATACCACATTACCGGCGGCAATGCTGTTCACCGCAGCAGGTGGCGTGGTGTAGAACACGCCTTTCCACATTTCGCCGCTTTCACGCTGATGACCAAACAAGCCTGAGAGCATACCATTGACCGGTTTTTTCAGACGGCCTTGCATGCGGCTGAAGCTATTTGGATTGCTGATGGTCACAAAGCTGCCGGATTTCGGTGCTTGCAGCTTCATGTCTTCATCGGTGAGATTTGACATGGCGGCACGCTCTTTCGCGGCTTGCTCTTCTTTCGCTTTGGCGGCTTGGCGTGCTTTTTCGGCAGCGGCCAAACGCGCTTCCGCTGCTTTTTTACGCGCTTCGGCCTCTTTTTTGCGCTGCTCGGCTTTTTGTTTGTCCAAATCTTTAATCAGATTGTTCAAACGCTGCTCGTTGTCTTTTTGGGTAACTGATTTTTTGGCGTCTTTGGCCATCGCGGCATTTTGGCGGCGGCTTTCGACTTGCTCAGGAGTATTTTTTGCGCCTTGTTTTTTCAACGCCGCTTGCGCATTGGCCTGCAGGCGTTTCAGACGGCTTAATTCATTGTTGATTTTGGTTTCTTGTGCGGCCAATTCTTTTTGCTGCTTGGCCAAATCCGCCATCACTTTTTCGTTAGAAGCATTGATGTAGCGGGTGTAACGCAGGAAACGTGTTTTCTGGCCCGGTTCGGCATTTTTCAAGAATAGGGCAACGGCATTCGGTTGACTGTTTTTATAATTGCCTGAAACAAAACGCGAAATCTGTGCGCGGGTGTTGCCCACTTCGGCTTTGAGACGGGTTAAATCTTTATCCAATTGTTGCAATTTGTTCCATGCATCGCGCTGTTGGCGGTTGATGTTGGATAAGCTGTTGCGGGTTTGTTGCAGCTTTTTCAAATCAGCATTCACGCGCACCAAGAAATCGGCCGTGCGTTTGTTCAAAGCTTGCTTGGCGTTCAAATCATTAGTGGCGGCGCTGACGGCGGAGCGTAATTCGTCGCTGTCTTTGCTTGGTGCGGCAGCGGATTTTTTATCATTGGCCGCATTGGCTTTAGCGACTGGTTTGGCTGTTTCTTTTTTATCAGCTGCTTTTTTTACCGGCTCTTTTTTAGCAGATTCTTTTTTAGCCGTTTCTTGCTTGGCAGGCTGCTTGGCCGCTTCTTTTTTATTGTCTTTTTTTGCTGCCGTTTCAGGTTTGGCGGCGGCTTTTTTGTTGGTTTGCTTGCTGTTGCTTTCTTTTTCTTTGGCTGATTCTTTAGTGTTTTTCGCGGCAGCTTTTTTCACTGGCTGTTCTTTGCTTTGGGCAGCTGCTTTTTTATTGTCTGCTCCTTTGGCGTTGCTTTTTTTGTTGTCGACTTTATCGTCTTTTTTGGCAACAGCTTTGGCTTTTTCGGTTGGTTTGTTGTCTGCTTTTTCTTTGGTTTTGGCTGATGCGGTTTTGCCGCTGTCTTTTTTGTCTTTGGCAGCGGTTTTTTTATCGTTGGCTTTGGCCGCTTCTTTTGGGGCGGTTGCTTTTTTGGTTTGGGTATTTTTCTTCGCGGCAGCGGCTTTTTCTTTGGCCGAATCGTTGGCTGAGAATGAAGGAGCGGCGAAACAGAGCAATAAGGCGAGTAAAAGAGGTGTGTAACGCATAATGTATTTTCTTAAAGTCATTAAAAGCGACAAAGCCCGATTATACTGATTGTCAGGCCGTCTGAAAATCTTATTTAAACGCGTTTCACAAATGCTTGCAATCTTATTAAACGGTCTTATATAGTATCCGTAAATTTTATGGATGAAAAAAGTAGCGATGTTGAAAAAATTAACGTTGGCCGCGATTACAGCGGCATTGTTGGCGGCTTGCGGTGGCAGCGATTCGGATAAAATCGGTAAGGCCAGTACGGTGTTTCACATGCTGGGTAAAAACGACCGCATTGAAGTGGAAGCGTTTGACGACCCTGATGTGCAGGGTGTGGCGTGTTATATTTCCTATGCCAAAAAAGGTGGCTTGAAAGAAACCGTGAATTTGGAAGAAGACGCCAGCGATGCTTCGGTGTCGTGTGTACAGTCTGCCAATATCATCCGCTACAATGAAGCAGCAGTTACCAAGCCGAAGCAGGTTTTCAAGCGCAGTGCCAGCGTAGCTTTTAAGAGCCAGCAGATTATCCGTTATTACGACCCGAAGCGTAAGGCTTTCGCCTATTTGGTGTACAGCGATAAAATTGTGCAAGGTTCACCGAAAAATTCTTTGAGCGCGATTTCCTGCTTCGATGGGCAGCGCGTAGATGAAAAAGAAATCACCGGTTTGGCCAATAAAGAAGTGCATGGTGCGTGTATTGTTGAAGTGGCGGCACCGGCGCAACCTAAATAATCAAGAGAGCATATGAATTTAGCAAACTATTTTTTGGTGGCCATGCCCAATATGGATGACCCGTTTTTCCAAGACAGTGTAATTTATCTTTGTGAACATGACGAAGAAGGAGCATTGGGCATCATCATCAATAAGCCGTCGCCGATTACGATGGACATGATTTTTGCCGTGAGCGACCGCAATATCCCGTTGCGCATGCAGCATGAAAGCGTGATGATGGGCGGACCGGTGCAGGTTGACCGCGGCTATGTGGTGCATACGCCTTTGGGCAATTGGCAAAGCACGCTGGCGGTAACCGATAACGTGGCGCTGACCTCTTCGCGCGACATTATCGAAAATTTATCCGAGCCCGGTGCGGTGGATAAGGCTTTGGTGAGCATTGGTTATTCAAGCTGGGGCAAAGGGCAGTTGGAACGCGAATTGGCCGATAATGTGTGGCTGACCGTGCCTGCCGATGAGCATATTTTGTTTGACGTGCCGTATGAACACCGCTATGCGGCTGTGTTTGAAAAGCTCGGCATTCAGCCTGACCGTTTGGTTACAGGGGCAGGGCATGCATAAAGCACCCAAAGGCACGACGCTGGCGTTTGATTTTGGCGAAGCACGCATAGGTGTGGCGCAGGGCGATGCCGAATTGGGCATGAGCCATCCGCTGGCAACCGTCACCGGCAATAGCAACGATGCCAAGTTTGAAGCCATTGCCAAGCTGGTGAAAGAATGGCAGCCGCGTCAATTGGTGGTTGGCCTGCCCACGCATACCGACGGCACCGAGCACGACTTAACGCGCTTGAGCCGCAAGTTTGGCCGCCGTTTGCAGGGGCGGTTTAATCTACCGGTGTATTGGGTGGATGAACGCATGTCGTCGCTGTATGCCGAAAGTTTGTTGGCTGAAGCGCAGGTGTTTGGCCGCAAACAGAAATCGGTGTTGGATCAAGTGGCGGCGCAAGCCATTTTGCAGGGCTTTTTTGAAGGCGGTGCGGCGGAATATTTTAATGGTCGGGAAGCGGAAGACAGTAAATAAAAAGGCTTTTGATTGAGGCCGTCTGAAATAAACCGATTGTGCTGTGCAACATCTTTTCAGAAGGCCTGCGTATATTTGCGTTAAGAAAACAGGTAAACGCGCCAATGTTTGCTACACTCAAGTCGTTTTACAACAACACATCATTTAAAGGATACATCATGGCTTTAATGGATACTTTGTTGAACGTGGCAACCCAAGCCCTGAACAACAATAACAACGGCACCAGCCAAAACCCGCTGATCGATATGGCGATGGATTTGGTGCAACAGCAAGGCGGCGTGGGCAACTTGATTAACCAATTGCAACAAGGTGGCTTAGGTGATGCATTGGGTAGCTGGGTTTCTACTTCTCAAGACAATGCGCCGGTTTCAGGCAATGAATTGCAAAGCGCCTTGGGCAGCGATGTGATTGGCCAAGTGGCACAAAAATTCGGTATGGACGGCCAGCAAGCCAGCGATTTGTTGGCGCAAGTGTTGCCAAACTTGGTAGACAGCGCCACGCCAAACGGTAATCCGCAAGAAGCCGACGGTTTCGGCTTGGACGACATTGCGTCATTGGTGTTGAAAAACTTCATCAAATAAGCGCTGAAATAAAAAACCTTGGATAAATTTTATCCAAGGTTTTTTAATCGTTTAAAGGCCGTCTGAATATTCAGACGGCCTTTAGATAGATTAATGGGTAAAGCTATACACCGCATAACCGATTACAGCCAAGGCTACCGTGCCCCAGCCCAGCATTTCAATGTAGTGGCGGATTTTATCTGCATATTTTTCACCACCCCAAGCGGATAATCTGGCCACCAAGAAGAAGCGGGCAAAGCGGGAAATGGCGGCGGATAATACAAACGGCAAAAATGCCATGTTCATCACGCCGGCGCAAATGGTGAAGACTTTAAACGGAATTGGCGAGAAACCTGCCAAAAACACTACCACCACGCCCCACGTTTCAAACCAAAGCTGCGCCTGATCGAATTTGGCCTGCAAGCCCCAACTTTGAATATAGCCCGACACCCAATCAAAGGCAAAATAGCCGACGGCATAACCAATCATGCCGCCCAAAACTGATGCCAGCGTGGTATATACTGCAAAGCGCAAGGCTTTTTTCGGCTCCGCCATCGACATCGGAATCAACATCACATCCGGCGGCACAGGGAAGAAAATGGCTTCGATAAAGCTGACAAAACTCAACCAAAACGGCGCAAAACGGTGTTTTGACCATTGCAGCGTTTTGTCGTAAACGGTTTCAAAAATTTTCATTAAAGGGCTTTCAAACAAGAAAAACGGCGGCCATGCACAAAGCCTCCGTCAAAATCAGCGAGCATTTTAAACCAAATGCAGGCTTAGACAAGAAAATTTTGCTTAAGTTTGCAGGCCGTCTGAAACCTTGATACAAGCGGCCAAAACAACGTAAAATAACTCCGATTCCCATACAGGCCAAAATATTTCCGTGAACCAGCTTATTTTCGATTTTGCCGCACACGATTACCCCAGCTTCGATAAATTTCTCGGCACCGAAAATGCCGAGCTGGTGTACGTTTTGCGGCATAAACATGGCCAGTTTATCTATGTTTGGGGTGAGCAGGGCGCAGGCAAAAGCCATTTGCTGCAAGCATGGATTGCCCAAGCCTTGGAAGCCGGTAAAAATGCCGTGTACATCGATGCTGCCGTTCACCCCTTAACTGAAAAAGCCTTTGATGCCGACTATTTGGCCATCGACCAAGTTGAGCGGCTGAATAATGAAGAACAAGCCCTGCTGTTTGCCATTTTCAACCGCTTTCGCAACAGCGGCAAAGGCTTTCTACTGCTTGGTTCCGAATACACCCCGCAACAATTGGTGATTCGTGAAGATTTACGTACCCGCATGGCTTATTGCTTGGTTTACGAAGTGAAACCCTTAACCGACCAAGAAAAAATCGATGCTCTCGCCAGCATGGCCGCCGCGCGACAAGTCACCATCGACACCGAAATCTTCGAATACCTCTTAAACCATTGGCGGCGCGACATGGACAGTCTCGTGCAAATGCTCGACACGCTCGACCATTACGCCGTGATGATGGGCAAACGCATCACCTTACCGCTTTTGCGCCAACTTTTAAAACAACAGGAAACAGAATGAAAAACCTCGCCATCTTCGACCTCGACAACACCTTAATCAACACCGATTCCGACCACACATGGCCGCAATACCTGATGAAAAAAGGCTTGGTCGATGTCGAATACACCGAAGCGCAAAACGAAAAATTCTACCAAGATTACCGCAACGGCTGCTTGAATATCGATGAATTTCTCAAATTCCATCTTGCTCCGTTGAAAGAATACAGCATGGAACAATTGGCTGAAATGCATCGCGAATTTATGACCGAATTCATCATCCCGAACATCACGCCGATGCAGCGTATGCTGGTGGACAGCCACAAAAATGCCGGCGACGAATTATTGGTGATTTCGTCCACCAACGAGTTCATCATTACCCCGATTTGTCACGCATTCGGCATTGAAAACGTCATCGGCACCCAGCTTGAAATCGGTTCAGACGGCCGCTATACCGGCAATTATCACGGCACACCGAGCCTGAAAGAAGGCAAAATTACCCGCTTGAGCGAATGGCTGGCCGCGCGTGGCGAAACCTTAGACAGCTACGACAAAGTGTATTTCTACAGCGATTCCAAAAACGACTTACCATTGCTGCGCCATGTGAACGAGCCGGTGGCGGTGAATCCGGATGCCGAATTGCTGGCCGAAGCGCAAGAAAAAGGCTGGCCGGTGTTGAATTTTAAATAAAGGCCGTCTGAAATGCCCGCATTCAAGCCCGTTATCATTACCACCACAACCGCCACGCGTGAAGAAGCCGAGAAAATCGGCATGGCTTTGTTGCAAAACCAAATTGCCGCGTGCGTGCAGTATGAAGCCATCCGCAGCCATTATGTGTGGCAGGGAGAAGTGTGTTGCGATGAAGAAATCCGCGTGGTGATTAAATCTTCGCGTTGTCATTATAAAGCGGTGGAAAAGCTGATTTTGTCCAACCACAGCTACGATTGCCCACAAATTGTGATGCAGCCGGTATCGCGTGGTTTATCGGCATATTTGCGCTGGATGAAGACGCAAATGGGGTTATAATAGCGGTTTATTTTTCAGACGGCCTAAGTTAACGCTTGAGGCCGTTTGAAATGCTGTAAACCCAAATTGATTGAGAAAGAAAAAGAAACCCATGTTCCGTACCATGCTCGGCGGCAAGATTCACCGCGCCACCGTAACCGAAGCCGATTTAAACTATGTCGGCAGCATCACCGTTGACCAAGATTTGCTGGATGCCGCCGGTATTTGTGTTAACGAAAAAGTCGCCATCGTCAACAACAACAATGGCGAACGCCTTGAAACCTACACCATTCCCGGCGAACGCGGCAGCGGCGTGGTGTGCTTGAATGGCGCAGCGGCGCGTTTGGTGCAAAAGGGCGACATCGTGATTATTATGTCGTATGTGATGTTGTCTGAACCAGAAGTCGCCAACCATGAGCCAAAAGTGGTGCTGGTGGACGAGCGCAATAAAATCCGCGATGTGATTTCGTATGAGCCGCCGCATACAGTGCTGTAATGCATACAGGCAGAGACCTTTGCACAATCCCCATCTTTGGCTCATTTCTTCGTTATGCGCTGCTCGAAAACTTGTCTATCTTAATGATATGCCTGCGTTTTCTGTGCTGCTATAACTTCGAACTGTACTCAAATCTGAGGTTTTGCAACGGTCTCTTGCCGTCTGAACGGTTGAAACTTTCAGACGGCCTTTTAATATTCAGTAGTTTTTAAATAGTGACGAGCGCCGTTATGTTCATACGGCCTAGAAAAGGATTCAGCCATGAATGTTCAAATCAATCAAATCCAAGTCGGCAACGATTTGCCGTTTACCCTGTTTGGCGGCATCAATGTGTTGGAAGACATGGATTCCACGCTCAAAGCCTGCGCGCATTACGCTAAAGTAACCGATAAATTGGGCATTCCGTATGTGTTTAAAGCATCTTTTGACAAGGCTAATCGCTCGTCGATTCATTCCTTCCGCGGCGTGGGTTTGGACGAAGGCTTGAAGATTTTTGAAGCGGTGAAGCGTGAATTTAATGTGCCTGTGATTACCGATGTGCATGAGCCTTACCAATGCGCGCCTGTAGCGGAAGTGTGCGATGTGATCCAATTGCCGGCATTTTTAGCGCGCCAAACCGATTTGGTGGTGGCGATGGCGAAAACCGGCAATGTCATCAACATCAAAAAACCGCAATTCTTAAGCCCGTCGCAGATGAAAAACATCATCGAAAAATTCAAAGAAGCCGGCAACGACCAATTGATTTTGTGCGAACGCGGCAGCAATTTCGGCTACGATAATCTGGTGGTCGATATGCTTGGTTTCGGCGTGATGAAGAAAACCTGCGAGCAAACGCCGATTATTTTCGACGTGACCCATTCGCTGCAAACGCGTGATTCCGGTGCCGCCGCTTCCGGTGGCCGCCGCTCACAAGTGGTCGATTTGGCTCTGGCCGGTATGGCGACCCGATTGGCCGGTTTGTTTTTGGAAGCGCATGAAAATCCCGACCAAGCCCGTTGCGACGGCCCGAGTGCATTACCGTTGGCACAATTGGAAGATTTCTTGCTGCGCGTGAAAGCGGTTGATGAAACGGTGAAATCATTCCTGCCGTTGGTAATTGATTAAGATTTTTGGTGATTGAGCGAAAGGCCGTCTGAAAAATTGTGTTTCAGACGGCCTTTTGATTTAAAGTGAAGGCTGGCTAATCATCACATCTGTTTCACCGCCCATACCGATATGCTGCCGCCGCGTACAGGGAACACTGCCCAGCCCTCTTCATCAATTTGAATTTCGGCATCGTGATGACCAAGATAATCGACAAAGGTTTTACCGGCGTTGAGAATACCGACGTGCATTCTTTTTTCTGCTTCGGCACTGTTGCTGATGATGGCGGCTAAGCCGTCGGGATGTTCTTCATTACCTAAGCGCGTCCAGCCGATGCAGTTGGGGTCGTCTAAATAATCGATTTGTTCGCCGTAGGCATGATGTCCGCGTAAATAAAGCAATTTGTCGATAACTTCGCGGAAAGAGGCTTGGCCGAATTCGCCATCAATGCCGTAATAATCGCCGTAAAACACGCAGGGCAGACCACGCTCACGCAGCAAGATAATGCCGTAAGCCATGGGTTTGAACCAATCATCCACGGTGGATTGCAGCGATTGGCCGCGCTGGGTGTCGTGGTTATCGACAAAGGTGACAGTTAAAGTCGGGATATACTCGACCAAGCTGCCTTGAAAAATCTGCGTTAAATCATAGCCTTCACCGGCTTGGGCGGCATTAAAGAAATTCATGTGTAAGCCCACGTCGACCAAATCGAAGGTAAAGTCGGTGCTGGTTAAATAATTGTCTTTGGTGTCGAAATCGCCGTGCCAATATTCGCCAAACACGTAAAATTCATCGCCGTAAAGTTCTTTGGCGTATTGAATCAGCTCGCGCATGAAATTTTGATCGATGTGTTTGATGGCGTCTAAACGCAAGCCGGTCACGCCGGTGGTGTCGACAAACCATTTCAGCCAGTCGCGCACGTGGGCGGTCACATCGGGATGTCTGTAATCGATGTCGGTAAACATCAAATAGTCGTAATTGCCATACTCGGAATCGACCGATTCGTTATCCGCCCAGCCTTTGTTTTCACCTAAAATCATGAAAACGCCGGTTTCTTTATTCTTGGCATCGTAATCGGTGCCGCTGAAATGGTGCCAGTGCCATTGGAAATCGCTGTATTGATTGTTGCGGCCGGGAAAGGTGAAATGCGTCCAGCCTTCGATTTCGTAAGGTTCGGAAATCGGTTGTTGGCGGTCATCGGGGTTCATTTTCAATACGCTGAACGCTTCTTTTTTATCACCTCCGGCTTTGTGGTTTAACACGACATCGGCAATTGGGTGGATGCTTTTCTCTTTTAATGTAGCGATGGCGTGAAGATATTCGTCTTTGGTGCCGTATTTGGTGCGGACGGCGCCTTTCTGGTCGAATTCGCCTAAGTCGTATAAATCATAAATGCCGTAGCCGACATCATTGGTGCCGGTGGCTTTGCAGGCAGGTGGCAGCCAGACTTTACTGATGCCGATATCGGCCAGATGTTGGCTGTCGTCGGCTAAGCGTTGCCAGTGTTTGCCGTCATCGGGCAAATACCACTCGAAATATTGCATGATGGTTTGATTTTTCATGGGCGACCTCTGATTGAAAGTTTGTTTCGTTGTTATTTTGTTTTGAACAGTTTGAATGTAGCACCAATTTTGGTAAAGCGCCAAACTTATTTTTGAATAGTTCGTTAAATTTAATCATTAGGCATGTTGGGCATCGGTATTCATCACTAATGCTTTGATTTTTTTATCATCAGTAAAAGATTAAGTGATGCAAAAGGCCGTCTGAAAACGTGTGTTTCAGACGGCCTATTTAGATGGTAATAAAAGATTTAAGGAGCAGCAGAGACTGCCGATGCCGCTTCATTTTCAAATGCTTCATCGGGTAGCATATCACTCTCGTCAAATGCCGCTTCCGGTTCGGTTTCCAATACTTTGCCGTTGAGCTTCAATTCGCTGTTTTGCAGATTGAGATGCGTTTTGACATGGTTATCCTGCAAGGTCAGGTATTGGTCGCGTGCCATGCTTTGGATGGTGCTGTCGACCATTAAGCGCAAGGTTTCGTTGATATCTTCAATGGTGGCGCGGCCGGCGGCTTCGTCTTCAGGATTCACGCTGAAAATGCTGTGTGCTTGGTTGATGGCCATTTGCTCCAGCAATTTTTGCGGCACTTGCAGGTTGAAATCGGCTTCGGTTTTCTTCAGCATATCGGCCAGATTATCCAAATCTTTTTGTGCCAAACCTTTAAAGGCCAATGTGCCGGAAGCATCGACATTGCCTTGCGGCATGGTGAATTTAAACGTCTTCACGTTTAACACCGGATTTTGGGTAAACAAGCCTGATGCATCGGTCTTGGCTGTCTGAATCAATTCGTTTTGAATTTGCTCTTCGCTCATTTCCTTATCGGAAATCTGCGCCAGTTTAGATTTGAGCGCCAGCAAACCTTGCGCATCCAAATGCTCGGCAGCAACATTAATATCGAGCGGGCCGTAGCGGTCTTTGCCGTAGGTGAGTGTATCGAATTGGAAACGGCCTTCGCTGTTGATGAATTTGTCCACTTCATTGGTTTGGGTTTCAAATTTCAGCTTAGCCACTTCAATGGTGGAAGGGGCAATTGTGCCGGTCGGGTTGATAAACGCGCCGATTTGCAGATTGGTCACCAGATTCACCAATTCGTTTAATTTGACATTGTAATCAATGCCTTCTTTCCATTGCAGCAGGAATTTATCCAGTGTGATGCTGCTTTTGCCTAAGGAAAGTTTGTTGAGGCCGTCTGAAGTTTCCGATTTGAAATGTAGGTTTTCTAGGGAAATATCGCCTTTGTCGGCCAATTTCACTTGCAATGAAGGCGCAGCATAATCGTGCGCATAGCCGACAAAGTCGTTTTCATAATCGGTTTGACCGCTCAAGCCTTGCCAAATCAGCTTGATGCCGGACAATTCTTCATAGTCGAATTCCGGAATGCTGAGCTTCATCACGCCGTTGCCGTTGAAATAAACGGTGTTGGTCATGCTGACCGGTGTTTTGTCGCCGAAGAATCGCGCCAATACTTTAGCTGCTTCAGGATGGTATTGGAATTCGGTATCCACTTTGGCACGCGCGCCAAAGCCACCGGCAAAAGGGCCGTGGGTAACGTGGTTGACCACGGTAATCGGCTCTTTTAACACGGTTTTCAGATTGTCAGGCAGGTATTTTTGCGTGTTTTGCAGCAAGGTTGGCTTCAAGCGGATGATGGTGGTTTCGGTGGAGGTGAACCAGCCGCGGTCGTAATCGTGTGATTCAACCGTGAGAAAGCCCGATTCTTGCAGTAATTTTTGCTGCGAAGTCAGGCTTTTTTCGGCTTGAATGCCCAGATAATAAGGTGTGCCGAGGGTTGCGGCGATAATCACAGCAGCAGTCGGAATAAGAAACTTTTTCATTGCTTCAAACAATCAGTTCGACAGATTTAAAGCACAAAGCATAGCATTTTTTAGTGGATTTGTCTTGAGTAAAGGCTGTTCAGACGGCTTGAGACCTTTGCAAAATCCCTATCTTTGACACATTTCTTCGTTGTGCGCTGCTCGAAAGCTTGCCTATCTTTACGATATGTCTGCGCTTTCTGCGCTGCTACAACTTTGAACTGTATTCAAATCTAAGGTTTTGCAAAGGTCTCGGCCTTTTACATTAATTAATAACTGTTCGGGATATGCTTGAAATACAGCATAATCAAATACCAAATCAGCGTCGCCACCGAAGCCCCCACCAATACCCACGCACTGATTTGCGCCACTTCGCGCATGGCGTGTTTTTGCTTGCGGCTGAACAGGCGGTTGATAATCAGGGCAATGATGGCAAAAAGGAAAAAGATTCGCAGCAGGCGGCCGATCATGGGGTGGCTCTTTGGTGGTTTTTTAAATAATGCCGTCTGAAAGAAGGCAGTAAAGGAATTTTATGGTCAAGATATGTCAAAATGTTGGCTAAACGTTATAATACATTTTTTGCATGACCCTTGGAATAATCATGAATAAAAATGGATCGGTGGGCATTGTCACACCTCGAAAAATGGCATTTGAAACGCCATTGGCGCTGGCAAACGGCCAGACTTTGCCGCGTTTTGATTTGATGATTGAGACCTATGGCGAATTGAATGCGGAAAAATCCAATGCGGTATTGATTTGCCATGCTTTATCGGGCAACCATCATGTTGCCGGCTACCATACGCCTGAGGACAAATATCCCGGCTGGTGGGACAGCATGGTCGGCCCCGGTAAGCCGATTGATACCGAGCGTTTTTTTGTGGTCGGGCTGAATAATTTGGGCGGTTGCCATGGCACAACAGGGCCTTTGTCGGAAAATCCGGCTACCGGTCAAGATTACGGCGCCGATTTTCCGGTGGTGACGGTCAAAGACTGGGTGAAATCACAAGCCATGCTAGCAGATGCCTTGGGCATCGAACAATGGGCAGCAGTGGTCGGCGGCAGCTTGGGCGGTATGCAGGCCTTGCAATGGACGATTGATTTTCCCGAACGTGTGCACCACGCTTTGGTGATTGCTTCTGCGCCGAAACTTTCCACGCAAAATATTGCGTTTAATGATGTTGCCCGTCAAGCGATTTTAACTGACCCCGATTTCAACGAAGGGCACTACGCCCGCGAGCAAAAAATCCCGACCCGCGGCCTTCGGATCGCCCGTATGATGGGGCATATTACTTATTTGGCGGAAGAAGGTCTGGGCAAAAAATTCGGTCGCGAGTTGCATTCAGACGGCTATCAATATGGCTACGGCGTGGAATTTGAAGTTGAATCGTATCTGCGCTATCAAGGTGATAAGTTTGCCGGACGCTTTGATGCCAACACCTATTTATTGATGACCAAAGCCTTGGATTATTTCGATCCGGCGGCCGATTTTAATAACAATCTCAGTAAAGCGCTGCAAAATGTGCAGGCCAAATTTTTTGTAGCCAGCTTCAGCACCGACTGGCGTTTTGCACCCGAGCGCTCGAAAGAATTGGTCAAGGCGCTGATTGCCGCGCGTAAATCGGTGCAATATATCGAAGTGCAGTCCAACCACGGCCATGATGCCTTTTTGATGGAAGACGATGCCTATATCCGCGCTGTTGCCGCTTATATGAACAATGTTGCCAAGGAGATTCAATCATGAATTTACGCGATGATTTACAATTGATTTATGATTGGATTCCAGAAGGCAGCCGCGTATTGGATTTGGGCTGCGGTGACGGCGAATTGCTGGCCGCTTTGGTGGCACACAAAAACTGCAGCGGCTACGGCATTGAAATCAACACCGACAGCATCATCGCCGCCATGGCGCGCGGTGTGAACGTGATTCAGGCCGATTTGGAGCGCGGCTTGGAAGAGTTTGGTGACAATTCGTTTGATGTGATTGTGTTGAGCCAAACCATTCAGGCCATGCAGAATACCGAATTGATTTTGCAAAGCCTGATGCGCGTATCCAAACAGGCTATTGTGACCTTCCCGAATTTCGGCTATTGGCGCAACCGCATTCAAATCGCGTTGGGCGGCCATATGCCGGTGTCGGAACGCATGCCTTATCATTGGTACAATACGCCGAATATTCATTGGTGTACGCTCAAAGATTTCGATTTGCTGTGTGCCAAAAACAAAATCCGCGTGCAGGAACGCGCAGTGATGGCCGGCAGCAAGCAGGTCAAATATTTGCCGAATTTGTTGGGCAGTTTGGCGTTTTACCGCGTGGGTTGAGATGAATAGCAGGCCGTCTGAAAACATGGTTTTCAGACGGCCTGATGATTTCTATATTGAATTATCGGATTGAATTTAATCATAGTAATTGGTAATTTTTGAGTGTTTTGAATTTTATAAAAAATCTTGCTATTCTGAATCACGATAACAATGCCGTCTGAAAAGTTTCAGACGGCATTGTTAACTTGGTCTAAGCATTAAGACTCGCAGGAAATCTTGCTGCTTTGCAGGCTCATTTCTTTGCGTTTTTTGGCTTTTTCCCAGCGGCAGCGTTGCAATTCGGTTTTTACTTCCAGTTGCGGAATTTCAACCGTTTTGCCGTTTTCCATTGCAACCATGGTGAAATAGCAGCTGTTGGTGTGGCGGATGGCGCCGGTGCGGATGTTTTGCGCTTCGACGCGGATGCCGATTTCCATGGACGTGCAGCCGGTGTAGTTGACGCTGGCGTAGAATGTGACCAGTTCACCGATGTGAATCGGCTCTTTAAACAACACGCGGTCGCAGGAAAGGGTGACGCAATAGTATCCGCTGTAACGGCTGGCGCATGAATAGGCCACTTGGTCGAGCAAGCGCAGTAAGTCGCCGCCGTGGACGTTGCCGCTGAAGTTGGCGGTGTCGGGCATCATCAGCTCGGACATGATCAATTCGTGTGATGCTTGGCGTTGGGTATTTTCCATATGGATGACTTGTGTTTGTTATAGGTTTAATGATTATAGTAAATTAAAAGATATAATCTAATTTAATTTATAAATTTAGCTATAACCATTTTCTACGGAAGAAGAAAATTAACAGGCCGATGATGATGGTGGCCATCAAACCAAGCACGGCGTAATAGCCGTAATGCCAATGCAATTCGGGCATATTGTCGAAGTTCATGCCGTAGATGCCGGTGAGCACGGTTAATGGCATAAACATAATGGTGATGACGGTCAAGACACGCATTTGCTGGTTCATGCGGTTGGATTGGAACGACAAATACACGTCCATCATGCCGACTACCATATCGCGCGAGGCTTCCAGCGTTTCGATTAATTGCAGGTTGTGGTCGTACACGTCGCGCAGGTAAACGGTGGATCCGCCTTCGAAGATATCGTAGTCGCCACGCATGGCAAGCTGGTAAAACACGTCGCGCATGGGCAGTAGGGTGCGGCGCAGGCGTACGGCATCGCGTTTGAGGCGGTGGATGCGGCTTAACAGTGTGTCGTCGTTTTCATTTTTGAATAGGGCTTTGTCGATGGCTTCGACGCGGTTGTCGTAATCTTCCAAAACGATGAAATAGTCATCAACAATGCGGTCGAGCAGATAATAAGCCAAAAATGCGGCGTTTTTGTCCAGAACGTGATGCGGGTTGTGTCGCATAATCTGACGGAATTGGCTAAACAAACCCAACGGCTTTTGTTGGAACGACAACACAAAATCTTTGCCGATCACCAAATACACTTGGTCGGAATGCAGCTTGGTGGTGCCGTAGTTGTACACTTGTGCGGCGATGAAGATATAGTGGCCGTAATCTTCGATTTTTGGGCGCTGCTTACGGCTGAGAATATCTTCAATCACCAATTCGTGAATGCCGTAGGGTTGAAGCGCGTGCCTGAGCAGCTCGATATTGTTGATGCCGACAAAGTGCAGCCAATTGGTTTGCCCGACTTCAGCCGGTGTGATTTTGGGTAGCTTTTTGCCTTTGGCTAAATAATCATGTTGCGCAAAGCTGTCGGCAGTATATAAAGTTTGGTGAATGGCGGCTTTGGGCGCGTTGCTGGTGTTGCTGCGTGGGGCGGTTTGTTCGACATTGGTGTCGATGTGTTCGCCATCGGCAGTTTGAGCGGAAGGATTAATCATATTAGACAAATTAAAAAAGGCCGTCTGAAAAATGCATTATAGCTTTTCAGGCGGCCTTTGTATGATTAAACCGAAATTAATCTACTTTTTTAAAGTGACGGCGACGCTCTTGCTCGCTCAAGTGGCGTTTACGCAAGCGGATGGATTGCGGCGTAATTTCAACCAGTTCATCATCATCGATAAATTCTACCGCGCCTTCCAAAGTCAGCTTGATTGGCGTGGTCAAACGGACGGCTTCGTCAGTACCGCTTGCGCGCACGTTGGTCAGTTTTTTACCTTTTAATGGGTTCACAACCAAATCGTTATCGCGGCTGTGGATGCCGATAATCATGCCTTCGTAGATTTTTTCGCCTGGAGACACAAACATACGGCCGCGGTCTTCCAAGTTCCACAAAGCATAAGCCACGGCTTCGCCTTGCTCTTGCGAAATCAACACGCCGTTGTGACGACCCGGCATGTCGGCTTTCACCGGTGCGTAGTCATCAAAAACGTGGCTCATCAAGCCGGTACCGCGGGTCATGGTCATGAACTCGCCTTGGAAACCGATCAAACCACGCGCCGGAATGTGGTATTCCAAGCGAGTGCGGCCGTTGCCATCGCTTTCCATATTGGTCAATTCACCACGACGGCGACCCAATTCTTCCATTACCGCGCCTTGGTTGTCGTCAGGTACGTCAACAGTCAGGTTTTCATACGGCTCGCATTTTTCACCGTTGATTTCACGGTATACCACACGCGGTTTGCCGACGGCCAATTCGTAGCCTTCGCGGCGCATGTTTTCCAACAAAATGGTCAAGTGCAATTCGCCACGGCCTGAAACGCGGAAAATATCCGCATCATCGGTGTCTTCCACGCGCAAGGCAACGTTGGTCAGCAATTCTTTTTGCAAGCGGTCGCGGATTTGGCGCGAAGTCACGAATTTGCCTTCGGTGCCGGCCAATGGAGAAGTGTTCACCATAAAGTCCATGGTCAGGGTTGGTTCGTCAACGCTGAGCATAGGCAAGCCTTTAGGATTGTCTTTTTCGGTGATGGTCACGCCGATGCCGATGTCTTCGATACCGGAAATAATCACAATGTCACCGGCTTCGCCTTCTTCCAATGGCACGCGTTCTAAGCCTTTAAAGCCGAGCAATTGGTTAATACGGCCTTGGGCAACTTGGGTGTCGTGGTTCATCACGGCAACGACTTGGCCCGGTTTGATGCGGCCGTTCAAAATGCGGCCAATGCCTAAGCGACCGGTGTAGTTGTCGTAGTCGAGTTGGGAAATTTGCAGTTGCAGCGTTTCATCGGCGCTGCCGTTTGGTGCCGGTGTGTGTTTCAAAATGGTTTCAAACAGCACGCGCATGTCGTTTTCGGTGCCGTCTTCTTCCAAGCGGGCAAAGCCGCTTAAGCCGGAAGCGTACACAATCGGGAAGTCGAGTTGCTCGTCAGTCGCACCCAATGCATCGAAGAGTTCGAATGTTTGGTCGATTACCCAGCTTGGGCGCGCGCTTGGTTTGTCGATTTTGTTGATCACAACGATCGGTTTCAAACCCAAAGCCAAAGCTTTTTTGGTCACAAAGCGGGTTTGCGGCATAGGGCCTTCTTGCGCATCAACCAACAACACCACGCAATCAACCATGCCCAATACGCGTTCTACTTCACCGCCGAAGTCGGCGTGTCCCGGGGTATCGACGATGTTGATGTGGTAGCCTTCGTATTCGATGGCGGTATTTTTGGCCAAGATGGTGATGCCGCGTTCTTTTTCGATGTCGCCGCTGTCCATCACGCGCTCGTCAACCTGCTGGTTGTCGCGGAAGGTGCCTGATTGGCGTAATAATTGGTCAACTAATGTGGTTTTGCCGTGGTCGACGTGTGCGATGATGGCAATATTGCGAATTTGTTTCATGGCTTGAATCGTGCCTTAATAAGATTTTTAAGATAACTCGACATTATAGCACGATAAAATTAAAGCCGTTGGATTGGGGCGGATATTTTTCATGCTTGGGAGAGGAGGTGTTGTAGGAAATTACCTAAAAGCAGTTGAGAATAATTCATAATTAAATTTGATGGGTTTTGTTGCTTTATTTGCTTTTATTTATGGTTAAAGAATGTAAATATATGGTTGCGTTGTAACAGATTCTTAATACCAATGGCAATAAAAAGCGATAAAAATCAGCCAATTGATTTTTTCAGGCGGCCTTTTTACTTCAAGATATTTTTGATAATTGTTTGTATTTTAAATAGAAAAATTGTATTGGGCCGCAATCTTTACTACAATACACTCAATCCCAAAACCAACACATTTGCCCGAGGCGGCATTTCAAGAAAGAGGAAACACCATGCAAGGCAATCCACAAGTTATCGACTATATGAACGAATTGCTGGCCGGCGAATTGGCCGCCCGTGATCAATATTTTATCCACTCGCGTCTGTATTCAGAATGGGGTTACACCAAATTGTTCGAACGTCTGAATCACGAGATGGAAGAAGAAACCCAACACGCTGAAGACTTCATCCGCCGTATTTTGATGTTGGGCGGCACCCCGAAAATGGTTCCTGCCGCAATCAATATCGGTACCGATGTAAAAAGCTGCCTGCAAGCAGATTTAAACACCGAATACGAAGTACGCGATGCGTTGAAAAAAGGCATCAAATTGTGTGAAGAAGTTCAAGACTACGTGACCCGCGACTTGATGATTCAGCAATTGAAAGACACCGAAGAAGATCACACTCACTGGCTGGAGCAACAATTGCGCCTGATCGAATTGATCGGTGAAGGCAATTATTACCAAAGCCAAATGTAATTGAACGAGGAGGCTATCTATGAAAGGCGACCGTTTAGTTATCCGCGAGCTGAATAAAAACTTAGGCTTGCTTTTGGTAACCATCAACCAATATTTCTTACATGCCCGTATTTTGAAAAACTGGGGCTTTGAGGATTTGGGCAAACATTTCTACAAACAATCCATCATCGAAATGAAAGCAGCCGATGATTTGATTGAGCGTATTTTGTTTTTGGAAGGTTTACCAAATCTGCAAGAATTGGGCAAATTGCTGATTGGCGAGAGCACCGAAGAAATCATCGCTTGCGATTTGACCAAAGAAAACGAAAAACACGAAGCCTTGGCTGCTGCCATTGCCTTGTGTGAAGAAAAACAAGATTACGTCAGCCGCGACTTGTTGGAAAAACAAAAAGACACCAACGAAGAGCAAATCGACTGGCTCGAAACCCAGCAGGAATTGATTGCCAAAATTGGTTTGGCAAACTACCTGCAAACCGGGGCGCAAGAGGACTAAAACACAAACCACTACCCTATATAGCGGTTCTCTTAACCCAATCAACGGCATATCTGCGAAGATATGCCGTTTTCTTTATGATTGACAATCAAAAGCCGTCTGAAAGTCATGAACTTTTCAGACGGCCTGAGACATTTGCAAAATCCCTATCTTTGGCACATTTCTTCGTTGTGCGCTGCTCGAAAGCTTGCCTATCTTGATGATATGTCTTCACTTTCTGCGCTGCTGCAACTTTGAACTGTCTTACATTCGCCTAACAAGTGCAATTTCCAATAACAGAAAAGGCCAGTATGCGGTAGTATACTGCCTTTCCTGACAAGAAAGATTGCAATATGACCTACACACAACTGACCTCACACCAAAGATACTACATTTCCAGACATTACCGCAACCTACCCCTAAACCAAATCGCACAGAACATCGGTTGTCATCCCGCCACCGTCAGTCGGGAAATCAGACGGCATTCCGTCAACGGAACCTACTGTTACCGAAAAGCACAACAG
>NZ_PDBT02000059.1:0-15368 GCF_002551535.2 Neisseria sp. N95_16 | reverse complement strand
CCGTTGACGGAATGCCGTCTGATTTCCCGACTGACGGTGGCGGGATGACAACCGATGTTCTGTGCGATTTGGTTTAGGGGTAGGTTGCGGTAATGTCTGGAAATGTAGTATCTTTGGTGTGAGGTCAGTTGTGTGTAGGCCATATTGCAATCTTTCTTGTCAGGAAAGGCAGTATACTACCGCATACTGGCCTTTTCTGTTATTGGAAATTGCACTTGTTAGGCGAATGTAAGGCCGTCTGAAAAAATTTCAGACGGCCTTTGATTCATTTAAACATTACAGTTTATTTGATGTTGCTATGGATATTGTATTGATTGTATTCGGTGTCATGTGAGTCTTGTGGTTCATTGCGAACATGTGGTTTATCATCTGCCATGTTGTCAAGGTCGCGACCTGGATTAGAAACCGTATCGCCAATATTAATATTGGTTAGGCTCTCCAAAATAATTGCTGAAGACAAGTTTTGGCTGGTACGGTAAACCATGGCTAAACCCACTTCTTCCGCAGGAATAGAGACATATTTCACAACGCTCTTACGACTTTTTTCACTATTTTCTAGGTCAACCCGAGTTTGGCGACTACGCTTGTAAAGGCTGACAACAGTGCCTTTATCAATACCATCGGCTTCGCCTTTGTTAATAGTAACGGTTTGGAATTGACCTGCTTCGCTTACGCCTTCAAAGATAGAAACGATTTTGCCATCAATAGCTTGTTCCGGTGCATGCGGCATCATGTGGAAACTGTCCGTCTCGCCATTAAGTTTTAGCAGAAAATCGCCTTTACGGATTTCGGAGATTGCTTCTTCAACCACCATCGGCTGAGCAGTTTGTGTCGGCACTTTAAGAAGCGGATGATTGCGTGTAAAGTATTCGCCTTCTTTCAAATAAAACGTATCTTCATCAGAAGCGGCTTCAAGTGCGCTATTGGTGTAAGGTAGGGTGCTGACAATACCGCTAAAAGCGACTTCCTGACCTAAGAATTTTTTGGTTACAGGGTCGGTAATATCTTTGAGAGCGCGGTAAACCAAATAACGGCCGGGTTCGGTAATGCCGTAAGCGTAAACGCGGTTGCCTTTGGTATAAAGCAAGCGGCTGTCAGGACCTTCAATCAATCTCGGTGCATCTTGGGTCTGTAATTGGCCAATTACTTGAGGATGCTTCATAAACAAGCGGTAGAAATTCACGTTCACAGTCGGAATGCCGTAGCCTGACGTTTCGCGGATGCGCGGGCTGAGTTTGATGGTCGGAATGCCGTCTGAACCCATGCTTGAGCTTTCAAAACCCAAGCGCGGTTGGCCGTTGACGTAGCGCAACACCAACACCTGACCCGGATAAATCAAATGCGGATTGCGGATTTCGCTGCGGTTGGCGCCCCAAAGGCGGTTCCATTGCCATGGGCTGTAGAGATATTTGCCTGAAATGCCCCATAACGTGTCGCCCGGTTTGACTACATAGCGTTGCGGCGCATTCGGGCGCACTTTCAACGCCGCTGCATGAACTTGGGCAGAAATTGCCACACCTGCCATACAAAGCAGGGCTATAATACGTTTTTGCATAACCGTTCCCCTTGAAAATAATGCGGTTTGTCATCAATTTAGCTGAATCAAGAATGCGTCAATCGTGGCGTGAAAAATAACAATGGGCGTGAAGCAGGCTACTGTGTTAGAATTTGCCTATTGATATTTATTCGGCGATAAGCTGAGTAAAAATTCATAAAACGCTATTTTATCATTGAATGTTACCGTCATTCTAGAAATAATGGCGTTGCCATGATAAAGCGTATCAAAGTACATACACAAATTTACTGTTTCCGATTGAGAAGATAAAAAAATGGCACTGTTAAACATCCTCCAATATCCAGATGAACGCCTGCACACGGTCGCCCAGCCGGTAGCCGAAATTGATGAGCGCATCCAAACTTTAGTTAAAGACATGTTTGAAACCATGTACGAAGCGCGCGGCATCGGCTTGGCGGCAACGCAGGTTGACGTGCACGAGCGCGTGGTAGTGATGGATTTGACCGAAGACAAAAGCGAACCGCGCGTGTTCATCAATCCCGTCATCATTGAAAAAGAAGGCGAAACCACTTACGAAGAAGGCTGCCTGTCGGTGCCCGGCATTTACGACACCGTTACCCGCGCCGAACGCGTCAAAGTAGAAGCGTTGGACGAAAAAGGCGAAAAATTCACCCTTGAAACAGACGGCCTGCTGGCAATTTGTATTCAGCACGAACTCGACCACCTGATGGGTAAAGTGTTTGTCGAACATTTGTCGCAGCTGAAGCAAAACCGCATCAAAACCAAGCTGAAAAAACGCCAAAAACACAACCTGTAATCAGGATGTAATCTCAACATGCCGTCTGAAAACATTTCCCGTTTTCAGACGGCATGCTTTATTTGGCTGCTATAATATGCGTCAAATCATCAGATTAAACGTTCAGACGGCCTGAAATACTAGCCAAATCTATCTGTTCAAAGGCCGTCTGAAACCCTTGAAGAAAGACAACCATGAAAGTGATTTTTGCCGGTACGCCCGATTTTGCCGCCGCCGCACTCAAAGCCATTGCTGCCGCCGGTTTCGACATTCCGCTGGTGTTGACCCAGCCCGACCGCCCCAAAGGCCGCGGCATGCAGTTGCAAGCATCACCGGTGAAGCAGGCCGCGCTGGAATTGGGTTTGCGTGTGGAGCAGCCGGAAAAGCTGCGCAACAACGCCGAAGCCTTGCAAATGCTTAAAGACGTGGCCGCCGATGTAATGGTCGTGGCCGCCTACGGCCTGATTCTGCCGCAAGATGTGCTCGACACGCCGCGCCACGGTTGCCTGAATATTCATGCCTCGCTGTTGCCGCGTTGGCGTGGTGCTGCCCCGATTCAGCGTGCCATTGAAGCCGGCGATGCCCAAACCGGCGTGTGCATCATGCAGATGGACATCGGCTTGGATACTGGTAACGTCGTCAGCGAACACCGCTACACCATCGCCCCGACCGATACCGCCAATGAAGTGCACGATGCGCTGATGGCGATAGGTGCTGATGCGATTGTTGCCGATTTGCAACGCTTGCAGGCAGAGGGTCGTCTGAACAGCACGCCGCAGCCTGAAGATGGCGTGACCTACGCGCAAAAACTCACCAAAGAAGAAGCCAAAATCAACTGGCAGGAATCCGCCGATGTGGTTGCCCGCAAAATCCGCGCCTTTAACCCTGTGCCGGCCGCATGGTTGGAATGGGACGGCAAACCGATGAAAATTTGGGCTGCCGAAACTGTGAACCAAAGCGGCAAAGCAGGCGAAGTGTTGGCCTGTAATTCAGATGGCCTGATTGTTGCCTGCGGTGAACATGCGCTGAAGATTACCGAATTGCAACCTGCCGGAAGTAAACGCATGAGCATTCAGGCTTTTGCCGCAGGGCGCACGATTGAAGCGGGGACGGTTTTGTAAGACTCGTGGTAATTCTAGACAAGACGTTCAGACGGCCTTCAATCATCAAGGCCGTCTGAAAAAATCTAAAAAAGAAAGACGCCTCATGCCTATCAATCAATTCAACCAACCCATCGGTAAATCTTTGCCTGATTACACAACCGGCAGTTATCCTGAAGTAACGCTGTTGTCAGGAAAGTTTTGCCGTTTGGAAAAGCTTTCTGCTGCCAAACATGGTGCGGATTTGTATGAGGTGTATGCTGTCGAACACAGCCCGATGCGCAATTGGACGTATTTGCCGATTTTTCCGATGGCCGATCATGTTGAGTTTGATGAGTTGATGGCGGGTTATGAAGCTTCGGCCGATCCGTATTTTTTCGCCATCATCGATACGGCAAGCAATCGGGCGGTGGGTTCGCTGAGCTTGATGCGGATTGATACGGCCAATCGTGTGATTGAAGTGGGCTGGGTGGTGTATTCTGATGCGCTTAAACGCACGCGGATCGCCACGGAAGCGCAGTATCTGTTGGCAAAATATGTGTTTGAAACGCTGAAATACCGTCGTTATGAATGGAAATGCGATGCCTTAAACGAGCTGTCGCGTAAGGCGGCATTGCGTTTGGGTTTCCAATTTGAAGGCATTTTCCGACAGGCTGCGGTATATAAAGGCCGTAGCCGTGATACGGCTTGGTTTTCGATGATAGACAGCGAATGGTCGCAGAGTAAAGCGCGTTTCGAGCGGTGGTTGGACGATACCAATTTTGATGAGCAGGGGAATCAACGTGTGTCGTTGAGCGAAATATAAATATTTGTTTAACAAGATAATCAATGAATTTGTTTCAGACGGCCTCAAATCATCAAGGCCGTCTGAAAAAAGAAAAGTAAACCAATTATGAAAGTGTTCCCATGAGTATGGCATTGGCACAAAAGCTGGCCGCCGACAGTATTGCGGCGGTGGCGCAGGGGCAGAACCTGCAAGACGTATTGGCGACCATTCGTGCGGCCAACCCTGAATTGAGCGCGCAGGAAAGTGGTGCGCTGCAAGACATTGCTTACGGTTGCCAGCGTTATCTGGGCAGTCTGAAATTTATGCTTGGCAAAATGCTGAATAAGCCGATTGATAATTTGCAGCTGGAAAGCCTGCTGTTGGCGGCGTTGTACCAACTGCATTACACGCGCAATGCGCCGCATGCGGTGGTGAATGAAGCGGTGGAGAGCATTGCCAAAATCGGCCGCGGCCAGTATCGCTCGTTTGCCAATGCGATTTTGCGCCGTTTCCTGCGTGAGCGCGACAAGCTGGCGGCAGCGTGCAAATACGATGACACGGCCAAACACAATCTGCCGCAATGGTGGGTGGCGTATCTGCAAAACCATTATCCGAAATATTGGCACAACATCACCGCCGCGCTGCAGTCGCATCCGCCGATGACTTTGCGTGTTAACCGCCGCCACGGCAATGCGGAAGATTATCTGCAAAAATTGGCTGCGGAAGGCATTGAAGCAAAGGCTTTGGATGAATATGCAGTGACCTTGGCCGAAGCCGTGCCGGTAAGCCGTTTGCCCGGTTTTTCAGACGGCCTGGTGTCGGTACAGGACTTTGGTGCGCAAAAAGCGGCGTATCTGCTCAATCCACAAAACGGTGAACGCATTCTTGATGCCTGCGCTGCACCGGGTGGGAAAACAGGGCATTTGCTGGAATTGGCCGATTGTCATGTGACTGCTTTGGATATTGATGCGACGCGTTTGGCGCGCGTACAAAGCAATATCGACCGCTTGGGCTTTCATACGGCCACTTTGCATTGCGCCGATGCGCAGGATTTGGCTGCATGGTATGATGGCAAACAGTTTGACGCGGTATTGGCCGATGTGCCGTGTACCGCTTCGGGTGTGGCGCGCCGCAATCCCGACATCAAATGGCTGCGCCGCCCCAATGATGCGCTGAAAACCGCCCGCCAACAGGAAGCCTTGTTGGACGCTTTATGGCAAACTCTGACAAAAAACAGCAGGATGCTGTTGGCGACGTGTTCGATTTTTGTCGAAGAAAACGATCAGCAGCTGCAAAAATTCCTTAACCGCCATGCCGATGCCCGCTTGCTGGAATCGCATGTACTTTTACCGAACAAACACCAAGATGGCTTTTATTACGCGCTTATTCAAAAGCAGTAAATTCATGCTGCTGCCGATTCTGCTGGCTGCGTCGTTGCACGCGGCGGCGGAAGGCATCAGTGCGACCCGTGCCGAGGCCGGCTTGATGGATAACGGCCAATTGTCGGTCAGCAGCCGTTTCAAAACCGAGTTGCCCGACCAGCTCAAACAAGCCTTGCAACAAGGCGTGCCGCTGAATTTTTCTTTGTCTTACCAATTGTCGGAGCCGACGATTGCGGCCTACCGTTTCCGCTTGGAACATCTTTTAAACGACGGCAATACGGTCAACTATAAATTATCGTTTCATCCGTTGACCAACCGCTATCGCGTTACCGTGGGCACGTTTTCCACCGAATACGATACCTTGAATGCTGCCTTGCGTGCGGTGGGTGCGATTGCCAACTGGAAAGTATTGAGTAAAGGCACTTTGCGCAACAGCGAGCCGAAAGACATCAAAGCACAAATCCGTTTGCAATTATCCACATCCAAGCTGCCGAAGCCTTTCCAAATCAATGCCCTGACATCACGAAGCTGGAGCTTGGATTCGGGCTGGAAAAGCTTGACGGTTACGCAGGAATAAATCATGCGCCGCTTTCTCTTAATCGCCGTTTTGTTGGCCGTGGCACTGCTCTACGGATTGACGGTTGCTACGGGCAGCAGCAGTAGGATTGCCGATTATTTTTGGTGGATTATCGTCCTGTGTGGCCTGTTGATGCTGGTGTTGGCTGCAGTATTGGTGCGCTATGTGCTGCTGCTCATGCGCGACAGCAAAAACGGCGTGTTCGGCTCGCAAATCGCCCGCCGCCTGTCGGGTATGTTTACCTTGGTGGCGGTGTTGCCGAGCGTATTTTTGTTCGGTATTTCCGCCCAGTTTATTAACGGCACGATTAATTCTTGGTTCGGTAATGACACCGAACAAGCACTGGAGCGCAGCTTAAACTTGAGCAAATCGGCCTTGGATTTGGCGGTGGACAATGCCGTCAGCAATGCCACGCCGATTCAAATTGATTTAATCAGCGCATCGTCTTTGGATAATGATTTGGGCAACGCGCTGGCTGCCGCTTCGAATGCCAACGATTTCACCCAATTGGCCTTGTATAACTTAAGCCAAGACCGTTTTGAAAAAGTTATCAATCCGCAAAACCTAAACCAGCCGAAAATTGATAAGGCCGGCCAAGAGCAATTGCAGCAAGCCGGTTCGCTGCGCAACTTGGAAAACATCGGCAATGTGTTGTATGCGCAGGGTTGGTTGTCGATTGGCAACTACAACAATCAGGAATATGCCTTTTTCTTCCGTCAGCCGATTCCGCAAAATGTGGCGCAGGATGCGACCCTGATTGAGTCAGCGCGCGCAAAATATGCTGAATTAAGCTATGCCAAGCAAGGCTTGCAAACCTTCTTTCTGGTGACTTTATTGGTAGCGGCATTGCTGGCGATTTTCTTGGCTTTGGTAATGGCTTTGTATTTTGCCCGCCGCTTCGTCGAGCCGATTTTGTCGTTGGCAGAAGGTGCACGGGCGGTGGCGCAGGGTGATTTCAGCCAGCAGCGACCGGTGTACCGCAACGACGAATTCGGCCGTTTGACACATTTGTTCAACCACATGACCCAGCAATTGGCGATTGCCAAAGATGTGGATGAACGCAGCCGCTTGCAACAGGAAGCCGCCCGCCATTATTTGGAATGCGTGTTGGAAAGCCTGACCACTGGCGTGATTACTTTGGATGCAGAAGGCCGTCTGAAAACTTTCAATAAATCCGCCGAACACATTTTAGGCGTATCGCTGGTGCCGTTGTGGGGCAGTAATTGGCACGATTGGCGCGGGCAGTCGCCACAGCAGACTTTGCTGGCCGATGTGTTTGCCGCAATTGAAGCCACGGCCGATACCAATAAGCCGGTGCAGGTGGAATATGCTGCGCCCGATGATGCGCGGATTCTGATTGGCAAAGCCACGCTTTTGCCGGAAGACAATGACAGCGGTTTGGTGATGGTGATTGACGATGTTACCTTGCTTATGCGCGCGCAAAAAGAAGCGGCATGGGGCGAGGTAGCCAAGCGTTTGGCGCACGAAATCCGTAATCCACTGACACCGATTCAATTATCCGCCGAAAGATTGGCATGGAAATTGCATGATAAATTGGATGAGCAACACGCCCAGATTTTGACCCGCTCAACCGATACCATCGTCAAGCAGGTGGCCGCGCTGAAAGAAATGGTAGAAGCCTTCCGCAATTATGCTCGCGCGCCGTCGTTGAGTTTGGAAAAACATGATTTAAATACTTTAGTAGAAGAAGTATTGGTGCTGTATGAAGGCAGCGCGTGTACATTTGCTGCTAAATTCAGTAATATAGAGTTATTCATCCATGCAGATACCACCGCCATGCGGCAGGTGTTGCACAATATATTTAAAAATGCGGCTGAAGCGGCAGAAAGTGACCCGAATCCACAGGTAAACATCGAAACCGCGTTGAGTGACGATGGGCAGGCCATTTTGACCGTTTGCAACAACGGCAAAAGCTTCAGCAAAGAAATGTTGCATAATGCCTTTGAGCCTTATGTAACCGACAAACCGACAGGTACAGGGCTGGGCTTGCCTGTGGTCAAGAAAATTATTGAAGAGCACGGTGGCCGTATCAGCTTGAGCAATCAGACCGACGGCGGTGC
Source organism: Neisseria sp. N95_16 (assembly GCF_002551535.2). Taxonomy (NCBI): domain Bacteria; kingdom Pseudomonadati; phylum Pseudomonadota; class Betaproteobacteria; order Neisseriales; family Neisseriaceae; genus Neisseria; species Neisseria sp. N95_16. The sequence goes on along the minus strand of NZ_PDBT02000059.1, from coordinate 7,150 downwards.
ATGTGTCAAAATAGCGTTACCCCAACAGGTAGAAACTTATGCGCAGCAGTGATATTTTAATTGTAGATGACGAGGTGGGTATCCGAGATTTACTATCGGAAATCCTCCAAGACGAAGGTTATACCGTGACTTTGGCAGAAAATGCTGAAGAAGCACGTCAATTGCGCCACCAAACCCGTCCGGCCATGGTTTTGCTGGACATTTGGATGCCCGATTGCGACGGAATTACCTTGCTGAAAGAGTGGGCGAAAAACGGCCAACTCAATATGCCGGTGGTGATGATGAGTGGTCACGCCAGCATTGACACGGCGGTCGAGGCCACCAAAATCGGTGCATTGGATTTCTTGGAAAAACCGATTGCCCTGCAAAAGTTGCTGTCTACCGTTGATCGCGCCCTGAAACACGGCGAAATGCAGGCGGCAGCCGGTTTGTCTTTAGACCGTTTGGGCAACAGTCCGGTGATTCAGGAATTGAATCAAAAATTAGAGTTGGCTTCCAAACAGAGTGGGCCGGTATTACTGACCGGTGAAGCCGGTTCTCCGTTTGAATGGGTAGCCCGCTACTTCCATAAAAACGGCACACCGTGGGCGGAGCCGGGTAAAGTTGAGCATATTGTCGATACACCGCTCGAATTGCTGCAAAAAGCCAGCGGCGGTATTTTGTATGTCGGCGACATCGCGCAATACAGCAAAAATATTCAAAACGGCATCGTATTCTTATTGGGCAAAGCTGACCGCTACAATGTGCGCATCGTGGCAGCCAGCAGCCGATCGGCAGAAGAGTTGGCCGAATCGGCCACGGCAGACAACAAATTGCCGGGCTTATTATCCAAAATCATTGTCGGTGTGCCGACTTTGCGCAGCCAGCCGGATGACATTGTTTTCTTGGTTAACCAAATTTTGATTGAATTGGCCGAGACGCAAAAAATTCCGCTGGCCAAATTCAGTAACGGCGCGCTGACCGTGTTGCGCCAATACGAATGGCCGGGCAACTTTGAGCAACTGCGCACCGTGGTGAAAAACTTGGCTTTAGAAGCCGATGGCGAAGAAGTGCAAGAGCAAGCGGCTGCGGCGGCCTTGGGGCAGCATGTGCCGTCTGCTTCATCGGAAATGGTCGGCGGTTTTAATTTCAATATGCCGTTGCGTGAATTGCGCGAAGAACTGGAACGTCGCTATTTTGAATACCATATTGCGCAAGAAGGCCAAAACATGAGCCGTGTGGCGCAAAAAGTCGGTTTGGAGCGCACGCATTTATACCGTAAATTGAAGCAGCTCGGTATCAGCGTTTCCCGCCGCAACAGCGATAAAACCGAAGATTAATTAACTCATGCTTTAAGGCCGTCTGAACGTGAAAAATGTTTCAGACGGCCTTCATCTGTTTGCATTTCGTTCAATGTCTGTATAATCATTGCTATTAAAAATATTACTTAAATGATTATTTTGGCGGCATTCAATATGATATTGAGGCCATCTGAAAAAGGGTACGGGCATGAACGATAACGAACGCTTTGCATGGGTACAACTCGCGCTGACGCCTTACATCGGTGCGGAAAGTTTTTTGCTTTTGCTGCAGCATTTCGGCAGCGCAGAAGCGGCATTGGCCGCGCCGTCTGAAATCATTGCGAAACTGGTGAGGCACAAACAAGCCGTGGCTGCATGGCAACATGCCGATAAATGCGATGCCGCTAAGGCTGCTGCCGAAGCCGCGTTAAATTGGGCGCAGCAGAAACATTGTCGTTTGCTGCTGTTGCAGGACGATGATTTCCCCGATATGCTGACCGAAGGCATTACGCCGCCGCCGTTGTTATTTTTACGCGGCAATAGCGATTTGCTGCACAAGCCTTCCGCCGCGATTGTCGGCAGTCGCCATGCCACCCCGCAGGCGATGCGCATTGCCCGCGATTTCGGCATGGCTTTGAGTGAACAAGGCATTCCAGTGGTTTCCGGTATGGCGGCCGGTATTGATACTGCTGCTCATCAAGGCGCGCTGCTTTCAGACGGCGGTACCATCGCCGTGTGGGGTACGGGCATAGACCGCATTTATCCGCCATCGAATAAACAGCTTGCCTACGAAATCGCCGAGCGCGGGCTGATTATCAGTGAGTTTCCATTAGATACCCGCCCGTATGCCGGTAATTTTCCACGCCGCAACCGCCTGATTGCCGCATTATCGCGTTTGACCTTGGTGGTGGAAGCAGCGGTAGAGTCGGGTTCGCTGATTACCGCCAAGCTCGCGGCCGAGATGGGGCGTGAAGTGATGGCCGTGCCCGGTTCGATTGATAATCCGCACAGCAAAGGCTGCCACAAGCTGATTAAAGAGGGCGCCAAACTGGTGGAAAGTTTGGAAGATATCGTACAAGAATGTCCGCAGCTATTGCAAAACACCCCATTACCATCATATTCTATATATAAGCGTCCGCAAAACACACTTGCCGCCGAGTCGAAAGCCAAGCCCGAGACAAGCGCCAAACCGCTTGTTGAAACCGATATCAGGCCGTCTGAAACCCAAAACACGGCAGACGACACTTTATTAAATGCCATGGGTTACGATGCCATTCATCCCGATACCTTGGCCGAGTTGCTGAATTGGCCGGCGGCTGATGTGTACGCCCAATTGCTGGAATACGAGCTCGACGGCGTGATCGCTCCGCTGGCCGGCGGACGCTACCAACGGATTAAAACATAACATTTAAGGAACACGCATGGCCGAAGTCATTGCTTTTTTAATCGAACATTTTCAGGATTTTGATGCCTGTCCGCCGCCGGAAGATTTGGGGCAACTGCTCGAAGATGCCGGTTTTGATGCGATGGAAATCGGCAATACCCTGATGATGATGGAAGTGTTGCTCAACAGTTCCGAACTCGCCATTGAGCCGATCGACGGCACGGCCTTGCGCGTGTACAGCGTGGAAGAAGCCGATGTGTTGCCACAAGAGGTGATGGGTTTGCTGCATTATCTGATTGCCGAGCGCGCGATTACGTACGAGCAGCGTGAAATCGTGGTACATGCGCTGATGCACATTCCGGCGGATGAGATCACTGTGGATATCGCCAAAGTGCTGACCTTGCTGGTGTTGTGGGCGTACAAGAGCGAATTGCCGGTGTTGATCGGCGATGATTTGATGGCGGCTTTAAACGGCAACGCTGTGATGCATTAATTTTTTCAGACGGCCTTGATAAAAAAGGCCGTCTGAAATTTACAATAACAAAAGAGAGTAACGATGGCTAAAAACCTTGTAATCGTCGAATCTCCGTCTAAGGCCAAAACCTTAAAAAAATATCTGGGCGGGGATTATGAAATTTTGGCTTCATACGGCCATGTGCGCGATCTCGTGCCGAAAAACGGCGCGGTTGATCCGGAAAACGACTTCGCCATGAAATACCAATTGGTTTCACGCAATGCCAAACACGTTGATGCCATTGTGGCCGAAGCCAAAGAAGCCGAAAACATCTATCTGGCAACTGACCCGGATAGGGAAGGCGAAGCCATTTCGTGGCACTTGCAGGAAATCCTCAAATCCAAACGCGGCCTGAAAAACATCAAACCGCAGCGCGTGGTGTTTCACGAAATCACCAAAAACGCGGTGCTCGATGCCATCGCCCATCCGCGCGAATTGGAAATCAACTTGGTCGATGCCCAACAAGCGCGCCGTGCTTTGGATTACTTGGTCGGTTTCAACTTGTCGCCGCTGCTGTGGAAAAAAATCCGCCGTGGCTTGAGTGCCGGCCGCGTACAAAGCCCGGCTTTGCGTTTGATTTGCGAGCGCGAAAACGAAATCCGCGCATTTGAAGCGCAAGAGTATTGGACGGTGCATCTCGACAGCCACAAAGGCCGCAGCAAATTCACCGCCAAATTGGCGCAATACAACGGCGAGAAACTCGACCAATTCGCATTGCCGAATGAAGCCGCCCAAGCCGATGTGTTGAACGAACTCACCGGTAAAGATGCCGTGGTCAGTGGCGTGGAAAAGAAAAAACGCAGCCGCAATCCGGCCGCGCCGTTTACCACGTCGACCATGCAGCAAGATGCCGTGCGCAAACTCGGCATGACCACCGACCGCACCATGCGAACCGCCCAGCAGCTTTACGAAGGTATCGATGTTGGCCAAGGTGCGATTGGTCTGATTACCTATATGCGTACCGACAGCCTGAATTTGGCCGATGAAGCCGTGGTCGAAATCCGCCACTACATCGAAAACAAAATCGGCAAAGAATATCTGCCGTCGTCTGCCAAACAATACAAAACCAAGTCGAAAAACGCCCAAGAAGCGCACGAAGCGATTCGCCCGACTTCTGTTTACCGCACGCCTGAAAGCGTAAAACCGTTTCTGACGGCCGACCAATTCAAGCTTTACCAAATGATTTGGCAGCGCACCGTTGCCTGTCAGATGTCGCCGGCTAAATTCGACCAAACCACCGTCGACATCAGCGTCGGCAAAGGCGTATTCCGCGTGACCGGTCAAGTGCAAACCTTTGCCGGTTTCTTGAGCGTGTACGAAGAAAGCACCGACGACGAGAGCGAAGAAAACAAAAAGCTACCGGAAATGGCCGAAGGCGACAAATTGCCGGTGGATAATCTCTACGGTGAACAGCATTTCACCACACCGCCACCGCGTTTCAACGAAGCAACATTGGTGAAAGCCTTGGAAGAATTCGGCATCGGCCGCCCATCGACCTATGCCAGCATTATTTCCACGCTAAAAGACCGCGAATACGTGACGTTGGAACAAAAACGCTTTATGCCGACCGATACCGGCGACATCGTCAACAAATTCCTGACCGAACATTTCGCCCAATACGTCGATTACCACTTCACCGCCAAGCTCGAAGACCAGCTTGACGAAATCGCCAACGGCAAACGCCGCTGGGTGCCGGTGATGAATTCGTTTTGGAAAGGCTTCAGTAAGCAGGTTGAAGAAAAAGAAGGCATCGAACGCGCCAAATTCACCACCGAAGAATTGGACGAAACTTGCCCGAAATGCGGCAATCACAAGCTGCAAATCAAATTCGGCCGCAATGGTCGCTTTGTGGCCTGCGCCGGTTATCCCGAATGCGGTTACACTCGCAACGTGAATGAAACCGCTGAAGAAGCTGCCGAGCGCCAAGCCAAAGAAGCCGCCGAACAAGCCGAGCTGGACGGCCGCGAATGCCCGAAATGCGGCGGCGGATTGGTGTATAAATACAGCCGCACCGGCAGCAAGTTTATCGGTTGCACCAACTATCCGAAGTGCAAACACATCGAACCGTTGGAAAAACCGAAAGATACCGGCGTCGAATGTCCGCAATGTAAAAAAGGTCATCTGGTCGAGCGTAAATCACGCTACGGCAAACTGTTTTATAGCTGCAGCACCTATCCCGACTGTAACTACGCCACTTGGAATCCACCGGTAGCCGAAACCTGCCCACAATGCCAATGGCCGGTCTTGACCACTAAAACCACCAAACGCTGGGGCGTGGAAAAGGTTTGCCCGCAAAAAGAATGCGGCTGGAAAGAACAAATTGAACCGCCTGCGCCTAAGGGTAGTAAAGCTGACGAAGAGTAGGTTTGAATAGAAAGGCTGTCTGAAAATGTGAAATACAGTTTCAGACGGCCTTTTATCTATCAACTTGTTGTATAATAAGATTTACGGTTTAATCAGGCCGTCTGAAACATTCAGACGGCCTCAATCTATGGTTTTTATGGCAAAGACAAAACACAATCAGAAACACACTAACCAAGTGCGTATTATCGGTGGGCAATGTCGCGGCCGTAAGCTGGCTTTTGCGTCGGCAGAAGGTTTGCGCCCCACGCCTGATATGGTACGTGAGAAGCTGTTTAATTGGCTGGGGCAGGATTTAACCGGTAAAACAGTATTGGATTTGTTCAGCGGCAGTGGTGCGCTGGGTTTGGAGGCTGCATCACGCCATGCTAAGCAGGTGGTGTTGGTGGATAATCACCGCCAAACGCTGCAATCTCTGCAACGCAACGCGCGTGAATTGGGCTTGGCACAAGTGGAAACCGTTTTTTCAGACGGCCTGAATTTTCTGAAAAATCAAAGTAGGCAGTTTGACGTAGTTTTTTTGGATCCGCCGTTTGCATGGCAGCAGTGGGACGACTTATTTGCTTTGTTGCAAGGTCGTTTGACAAGCAATGCAATGGTTTATATCGAAGCAGGAACATTGCCGTCCAAGCCGGAATGGTTGGCTGAATATCGAGAAGGCAAATCTGGCATGAGTCGCTTTCAATTGCTGCATTATGCGCAAGTGGCTGAATAGTATAGGATTTGATAATCATTACCAGGGTGTAAACATTCTTTGCACATGCGCTTTTTTGAATAGATTATGCTATAATTCGCGCCCATCGGTTTTGAAATTTAATAAAAAAGGAAACGAAAATGTCGCTCTTTATTACAGATGAGTGCATTAACTGTGACGTATGTGAGCCTGAGTGCCCGAATGACGCCATTTCCCAAGGTGAGGAAATTTACGAAATCAATCCGAGCTTGTGTACACAATGTGTCGGTCACTATGATGAGCCGCAATGTCAGCAAGTATGTCCAGTGGACTGTATTTTGATTGATGAGGAACATCCGGAAACGCATGATGAGCTGATGGCAAAGTATGAAAGAATTATTCAGTTTAAGTAAATTTTTTATATAATCAGGTTGTTGCGATTTTTTTAAAAAAACATCAAAAATATTGCTTGACTTGATAAAGAGAAATAAATAAACTAGCGTTCTCTTTTGGAGGGATTCCCGAGCGGTCAAAGGGGGCAGACTGTAAATCTGTTGCGTGAGCTTCGAAGGTTCGAATCCTTCTCCCTCCACCAAAATTCTTACTTGGAGCAAAGTAACTGTATGCGGGTGTAGCTCAATGGTAGAGCAGAAGCCTTCCAAGCTTACGGTGAGGGTTCGATTCCCTTCACCCGCTCCAATAGACAATTTAGCCCATGTAGCTCAGGGGTAGAGCACTCCCTTGGTAAGGGAGAGGCCGGCAGTTCAAATCTGCCCATGGGCACCATCTCATTTATTTACCCGTATTTTTAATTGAACACTTAGGATAGGATTTATTGCCATGGCTAAGGAAAAATTTGAACGTAGCAAACCGCACGTAAACGTTGGCACCATCGGTCACGTTGACCATGGTAAAACCACTCTGACTGCTGCATTGAC
>NZ_PDBT02000058.1:0-15497 GCF_002551535.2 Neisseria sp. N95_16 | reverse complement strand
TTGCATTCAAGAGAAATGCAATAACTAAATAACAAATAAAAAACAATGATATATAAAATTATCTAAATTTCATGTTTGACAACGCAATATATCATCTTTCCTTATCCAAAACCAATCAACAACCTACCCCTTAGGATAAAACTGCACCAAACTCTCCCCCTTTGGCAAGGCCAGTTTTTTCACTGCATGGCCGTACACCGTTTCCAGCGTGATGTTCAGATGGCCTTCTTCGGCAAAAATCCGGTTCACACAATCTTTGGCGGCTTGCAGCTGGGTAAATTGCAGCGCCTGCCAAATGCCTAAGGTGTCCATGTCCTGCCAAAAGGTGGCGGCTTGGCGGTAGCTCAAATCGAGTTTGGCGGTGTCCATTACGGGGTCGTAGAAGCCGTTGTCGGCGAGCATATCGCCGATGTCGTGCATGTCCATAAAGATTGGCGCGGTGCAGGCAATGCCGGCGGCGTTCAGACGGCCTATGAGTTCGGCTAAGGTGTCGCGGCCGAAGTGGGTGAAAAACAGCAAACCGTCGGTTTTCAAGGCGTTTGCCCAGTTTTGGAAGATGGCGGGCAGCGGTTCGGTGGCGGTGGGCAGGCTGAGATTGGCCCACAGCATATCGGCGGCGGCTTCGGGCAAGGCTTGGCTTAAAGGCTGGCAATATTGCTCAATTTGTTTGCCGGTGAGCTTTTGCCAGAAGCCGCTTTTGCGCTCGGCAGCGGCCGTCTGAAGAAAGTCGGCGCGCGGGTCGTATTCGCTGAAGGTGGCTTTGGGATAACGCGCGGCCAGCAGGCTGCGGCTGATGTCGGCATCGGCACCGACCAGCAGGATGTGTTGCGGGATGTGGCGCACCAATGCCAAGCGTTCATCGGTTTGTTGGGCAAGGTGGCGGTGGATTTGCCAGCGTGGTTCTTGATTCATTTCAGACGGCCTCGATAAAGCGTTGATATACATCGGCAAACTCATCAGCATGGCTGAGAAACGGCGCGTGAGCAGCTTTTTCAATGAGATGCAGGCGGCTGTCGGGCAGATGGCGGTGTAAGTATTCGCCCATGCGCGGCGGGGTGATCGCGTCTTTTTGGCCGTAAACCAGCAACACAGGCTGCTGAATGTGCGCTAAAAAAGGTCGTGCATCGGCGCGGTTGACCGCATCTAAGGCGGCTTGTAGGGCTTGTGGTGCGCCGTGGCGGATTAAATCGGGCAATACTTTGTGCAAGATGGTGTCGGCATTTTGTGTGTGCAGTAATTGTAATTGTAGAAACTGTTTGATATGTTTGGCATAATCCTGCTGAAACGCGCCGACCATTTTCGCCAAAGCAGGATTGCTCAAGCCTTCGGGATAATCGGCTTCGGCGGTGAATTTGGCAAAGCTGGCGGTGAGACACAGCGATTTCACTTTGTCGGGGTGGCGTGCGGCCAGATAAAGCGCAACCAAGCCGCCGAGCGACCAGCCGAGAATGTGCGCCGGTGTGTCGATTTGTGCGGCGTAATGGTCGGCGATGGAGGCAATGTCGAAATCATCGGCAAAAGGCGCATCGCCGTGGCCGGGTAGGTTCAGCGCGTGCATTTCCCAATCGTGCGGCAAACGCGGTATGAAATCGTCGAAAACGTGGCGGTTGGCCGCCCAGCCGTGAATCAGATAAACTTTTTTCGCAGAGTGTGGCATGGATGTTCTTTCTTTTTGGCGCAGAATGAAACAACGCTCGTGGTGGCGCGCCCATCGCTGCGTATTATGCCACGATTCCGCTTCAGACGGCCTGTGTAGCGGCTGTTTGGCTGATTTGGCGGAACACTTTACTGATGCGGCCAACAGCTGTCCTTTGTGTTTCCGGCAGGTTATCGGTGGGGCGGTGTGCGGGCAATGCCAGAAAAAGCCGCCGAAATTTGAGCGGATGTGGGCTTCGGTGTATTATGAAGCGCCGGTCAGCGGCATGGTGCATCAGTTTAAGCATTTGAGCGACATGAGCATGCGGCGGCCGTTGGCGGATTTAATGCGCCGCCATGCGCCCGATTGGCTGGATACCGCTGAGATTGATTGCGTGCTGCCCATGCCGTTGAGCAAGGCTAGACGGCTTTATCGTGGCTTCAACCAAAGCGAAGAATTGGCCGAAAGTTTGGCGCGCGAATATGGCTGGCAAGTATTGCCCCGCCAAACCGTCGAACGCGCCCACAAACCGCCGCAAAGCACGCTCAAAAGCGATGAACGCCGCCGCAATGTACGTAACATCTTCAAGCTAAACAAGCCCTTGCCTAAAAATTGTAAGATATTGTTAATTGATGATGTGGTGACCACCGCTGCAACATTAAACGAATTGGCGAAAATGCTGAAAGCATCGGGCGCAAGCGCGGTTTATTGCTGGTGTTTGGCGCGTTCGCAATTGAAAAAATAACTAAAAATTTTGACACCGCCACGATGCTGTGGCATCTTGTCTGACTGCTAAGTGACTGATTTATATGTTTACTATTGTTTTGTATCAACCTGAAATCCCCCCGAATACGGGTAATATCATCCGATTGTGCGCCAATACCGGCGCGGAATTACACTTAGTCAAACCACTCGGATTCCCGCTCGATTCCACCAAAATGAAGCGCGCGGGTTTGGATTATCATGAGTTTGCAAAACTGACGGTACACGAAGATTTCGAAGCCTGCTTGAAAGCGCTTGAAGGCCGCCGCATTTTCGCGTTGACGACCAAAGGCAAAACCCGCCCCGACAAAGCCGAATTCCGGCCGGGCGATGTGTTTTTATTTGGCCCTGAAACGCGCGGTTTGCCGGCGGAAATCCTCGATACCCTGCCAGCCGAGCAAAAGCTTCGCTTGCCTATGCTGCCGGATAGTCGCAGCATGAATTTATCTAACACTGTTGCTGTGATGCTGTTTGAAGCATGGCGGCAAAACGATTATCAGGGCGGGATGTAATCAACAGGCCGTCTGAACAATCGTGATTTAAGTGTCGATGTTTTCTTGAAAACATCGGCGCTTTGCGTGATTAACTCAAGAATGGATTTTGTTTTGACTTTTAGCCACCATACTTTATTCGCCACGCTGACGGCAGTTGCCATCGGCGTTTTCTCAATCGGTAACGCATCGGCGCAAACCGCCAAAGGTGCATTGTTGGCCAAGCAGGCTAACGAAATCATCGTCACCCAGCAAGACACCATCGTGCGTGCTGAGAAACTGCACCCTTCTGCCAACCGCAGCTACAAAGTAGCAGGCAAACGTTACCAACCGATGACTAAAGTATCGTCGTTCAGCCAAAGCGGCAACGCTTCTTGGTATGGTGGCAAATTCCACGGCCGCAAAACTGCCAGCGGCGAGCGCTACAACATGCACGCCATGACTGCCGCCCACCGCACCCTGCCGATTCCGAGCTACGCCAAAGTGACCAACACCCGCAACGGCAAAAGCGTAATTGTGCGTGTGAATGACCGCGGCCCATTCCACGGCAACCGCGTGATGGATTTATCCAAAGCCGCCGCGCAGAAACTTGGTTTCATTAACCAAGGCACAGCTCATGTGAAAATCGAGCAAATTGTGCCGGGTGTGAAAACCCAACAAGCTGCCGCACCTAAAGCCGTTACTCCGAAAAACACTGCGCCGGCCGCTATTGCTGCCTTGTCACCGGTTCAAGAAATCTATGTGGATTTAAAAGCCTTCGGTACCGAGCGTGATGCACAAGCCTACATCAACCGCACAACCGAACAGCTGGCTTCTTCTTTGACCAGCCCGAAAATGGCGGTTGAAAAACGCAGCCATGAATACGTGGTGCGCATGGGTCCGTTTACCGCACAAGAGCGTGCGGATGAAGCCGAAACTCGTGTCCGCAGCTTGGCATACAGCAGCGTAGATTCAGCAATTTAATCGTTCAGACGGCCTGTTTTCATAGCAGGCCGTTTTTCATGGGATAACCGATGCTATCGTTTAGTATTTACCACCTGACCTTGGCTGAATTTGAAGCCGTAAACCAACAATTTCGCCGTCAGGAAATCAATCCGCTGTATTATCAAAATGAGCTGGCGCGGCACTTGGTGGTGTCCGGTTTCGACAGCGAGACGGCAGAATACATCGTTGAATTACAACAGCAAGGTAAAGCCGATACTGCTGCTACGCCGCAGAATACTTGGACCACGCATTTGGCGGTTAAAGCCGGTTTGCTGCACGATAAATTGACCCAGCGTGTGCAATATGTAGAGCGCGAATTTTTGCGTGATATCCGCCAAGTAAATAAAGCCTTGCCTAAGCAACTGGCCAGCGAACCGGAGCGGGAATTGACGGTGGTGTTGCTGGAAGAAAATTGATGATGAAATAGAAAAAAGGATTAGGCCGTCTGAAAAATATTGTTTTCAGACGGCCTTTTACGTCGTATTAAACCGATTACACGATGGCAGCATTTGCAGCGGCAATGGTGGCCGTGTCATCTTCGTAAGGGGTATTGAGTAGGTTCGCTCCGATGGCGCTGGAGCCGGTTTCCGTGGCCGCAGGTTGCGAAAATACACTGTCCGCGCCTGGCAGTTGCTCAGCTTCGCTATCCAAAATGGAATCGACATAAGCGTCTTTTTGCGGGCGCTCTAAGTTGGTCAGCATAAATTCACCGTAAACAGGATCGTAGATAAATGCCGGATAATCGCCAACCGTATTTTCGGCGCCATCAGGCCGCTCAACATTCACCGGCATAAAATCACCATAAGTCGGGTCGGGAACAAAAGGTTGGTCGTCGCTAAAATCAACTACCGGAATATCAGGCTGGCCGTGGTTTGCAGAGCCATCGGGCCGTTCAACATCTACCGGCATAAAATCGCCGTAAATCGGGTCGGGAACAAAAGGCTGGCCATCGCTAAAATCGAGAACTGGAATATCAGGTTGACCATGGTTTGCAGAGCCATCAGGCCGCTCAACATCTACAGGCATAAAATCGCCGTAGGTTGGATCGGGAACGAATGGTTGACCATCACTAAAATCAAGCACAGGAATATCGGGAATATTTCTGCCGGTTTCATTTTCAGCCGGAGCAGACGGATTTAATTTTGCAATGTCCACGCCGTACATATCAAAAATCATTTGCAGGCGGGTGCTGGTGTTTGCGGCCATAAATCATCCTTTCATTAAGGTACATATAGAAGTGAAGAATCCGACCAAAATCGAACTATCTTGAGTTCGATTGAATATTAAAGTAATAGTTCCAATTTAATATAAAACATGAATTTATAAATTTAAAACATAACTATTAGGCAATAAATTTTGCAGTTTTAAATTATTTGAATATAAATGGAAGGTATTTTTTCGCGACAAAAGGTGGTTTGTTGAGAAGATTATTTTTATCGGCAGCCGCTTTGATGAGGAACAGAGCAACGGCGTATCAGAAAATTTGATAAAATAAAAGATGTTTTCTGCCGGTCGGCCAACACGGCGGAAAAGTAAACTCCAATCAGTCGGTAGGCATATCCAACTTGCCGATTTCAGACGGCCTTTTCCACTTAACCCAGAGCTTTTTATGATCAGCAGACTCACCGGCAAACTCATCGAAAAACAGCCGCCGCAAATCGTCATTGATGTTAACGGCGTCGGCTATGAAGTCGATGTATCGATGCAAACTTTTTACAACCTGCCTGCGTTGAATGAAACCGTGCAGCTTTATACCCAATTGGTGGTGCGTGAAGATGCGCATTTGCTGTTTGGTTTTGCCACCGCAGCCGAGCGGGCGACTTTCCGGCAATTGGTGAAAGTGAGCGGCATCGGTGCCAAAACCGCTTTGGGCATTTTATCGGCCATGAATGCCGACGAATTGGCACAAGCCGTGGCCGAAGAAGACGTGAAACGTCTGTCTTCCGCGCCCGGTATCGGCAAGAAAACCGCCGAGCGCATGGTGTTGGAATTGCGCGGGAAATTGGTGTCGGAAAATATTTCAGACAGCCTGTTTGCCCCAGCTCCGAGCGCAGACGAAACCGACGATATTGTCAGCACGCTGCTGGCCTTGGGCTACAATGAGCGCGAAGCCAAAGCGGCGGTAAAAGGCATTCCGAAAGGCACCGACGTCGGCGAAGGCGTGCGTTTGGCCTTGAAGAATTTGCTGAAGTAATGGCAGGCCGTCTGAAAAATCGTTCTTCAGACGGCCTTTTTAATCTTTTCATTTTCGCTTAGAGCCAAATCATGAAACCGCATTTGTTCACCACACTCATTTTACTCAGCGGCTGCGTGTACCACGAAACGCCCTACGGCCGCACCGCCGTGCTTGATTTGCCGATGCGTTCGGAAACGGTGATTCACAAAACCGTTAACGTCAATGCGCCGCCGGGCACAACCGTGATCTATCAAGACAGCACGCCGGTGGGTTATCCGGCAGGCTATCCGGCTTATCCGCGCCGATATGAGCACTATGATTGATGTGTGGTTTCGGGTAAAACATTCGCCTTGGCCTTGTTTTTCCAGTAAAATTACCCATATCGTTTTCACAGACATGTTCTAAAACTTTTTCTCAAAATGTTTCAGACGGCCTGCTCTATTGCAAAGGCCGTCTGAAACATTTGATTTTCAAAAAACACATAACAAGATGATTAATAAAATATTTTCATGGTTTGAATCGCGTATCGATCCCTATCCGGCCGATGCGCCCACCACGCCGGAAAAGGGCTTGTGGCGTTTCATTTGGAGCAGCATCGACGGCGTGCGCAAATGGATAGTGGTGCTGGCGTTGGCGACGGCAGTGATCGGCGTGATGGAAGCCTTGCTGTTCCAATTTATGGGTAAGGTCGTTGATTGGCTCGGCCAATACACACCCGAAACGCTGTTTGCCGAAAAAGGCTGGGCGCTGGCGGGCATGGTGGCGATGATGCTGTTTTCGATGGTGTGCGTTTTTTGCATCCAACCTGCGCCTGCAAACGCTGCAAGGCGTGTTCCCGATGCGTTTGCGCTGGAATTTCCACCGCCTGATGCTCAATCAAAGCTTGGGTTTTTACCAAGATGAATTTGCCGGACGCGTGTCGGCCAAGGTGATGCAAACCGCACTGGCCTTGCGTGATGCCGTGATGACCATTGCCGATATGGTGGTGTATGTGCTGGTGTATTTCATCACTTCCGGCGTGATTTTGGTGGCACTCGATTCACGCTTGCTGTTGCCGTTTCTCGGTTGGATTATCGGCTTCTCGCTGGTGATGCGTTTCCTGATTCCGGAGCTGGGCAAAACCGCCGCCGCCCAAGCCGATGCCCGCAGCCTGATGACCGGCCGCATCACCGATGCCTATTCCAACATCACCACCGTCAAACTGTTTTCCCACGGCGCGCGTGAAGCGGCGTATGCCAAGCAGTCGATGCAGGAATTTATGGTGACGGTTCACGCGCAAATGCGTTTGGCCACGTTGCTGCACACTTGCAGCTTCCTCGTGAACACCGCGCTGACGCTTTCCACTGCCGCTTTGGGTATTTGGTTGTGGCAGCAAGGCTCGGTCGGCGTGGGTGCGGTAGCCACTGCCACCGCCATGGCTCTGCGCGTCAACGGTTTGTCGCAATACATCATGTGGGAATCGGCGCGCCTGTTTGAAAACATCGGTACCGTCAACGACGGCATGTCGACCCTGACCAAGCCGCACACCATTCTCGACAAACCCAAAGCGCTGCCGCTTAAAGTCGATCATGGCCAGATTAAATTCGAGCATGTCGATTTCTCTTATGAAACCGGCAAACCGTTGCTCAATGGTTTTAACCTGACCATCAAGCCGGGTGAGAAAGTCGGTTTAATCGGCCGCAGCGGTGCGGGCAAATCGACCATCGTCAATCTGCTGTTGCGCTTTTACGAACCGCAAAGCGGCAGCATTTCGATTGACGGTCAGAATGTAAACGACGTCACCCAAGAAAGCCTGCGTGCGCAAATCGGCTTGGTAACACAAGACACATCGTTGCTGCACCGCTCCGTGCGCGACAACATCATCTACGGCCGCCCTGATGCCAGCGATGAAGAAATGTACCAAGCCGCCGAGCGTGCCGAAGCGGCCGACTTCATTCCCAATCTTTCCGATGCCAAAGGCCGCCGCGGCTACGATGCCCACGTCGGCGAGCGCGGCGTGAAACTTTCCGGCGGCCAACGCCAACGCATTGCTATCGCCCGCGTGATGCTGAAAGATGCGCCGATTCTGTTGCTTGATGAAGCCACCAGCGCGTTGGATTCTGAAGTGGAAGTGGCGATTCAGGAAAGCCTCGATAAAATGATGGAGAATAAAACCGTCATTGCCATTGCCCACCGCTTATCCACCATCGCCGCGATGGACCGCCTGATTGTGCTGGACAAAGGCCGCATCATCGAAGAAGGCTCACACGCCGAATTGCTGGCTAAAAATGGTTTGTATGCCAAATTATGGTCACACCAAAGCGGCGGTTTCTTGAGTGAAAACGTGGAATGGCACCAAAGCTAAAGTCTTTAAGCATCAAATAAAATGCCGTCTGAAAATTTAGATTAATTTTCAGACGGCATTTTCGTATTGTGCCATAATTTCATTTTCCACTACGACTGGATTATTCATCAAAAGGCCGTCTGAAATCATGAACCTGTTCCCTACCGCATTCCGTTATGTGTTGCTGTCTGCCGGCGCGCTGGCTTTAGCCGCCTGTACCACCGATTCGCCGAAAAACCAACCGGTGGCCACGCCGAAACCCGTTGTCAAAGCCAAACCCAAAGCCGTTATCGGTTTGGCACTCGGCGGCGGTGCATCGAAAGGCTTTGCCCACATCGGCATCATCAAAGTCTTGCAGGAAAACGGCATTCCCGTGCATGTCGTGAGCGGCACATCGGCAGGCTCGATTGTCGGCAGCCTGTACGCTTCGGGCATGTCGCCCGATCGCTTGGAATTGGAAGCCGAAATTTTAGGCAAAACCGATTTGGTGGATTTAACGCTCTCGACCAGCGGTTTCATCAAAGGCGAAAAACTGCAAAGCTACATCAATCAAAAAGTCGGCGACAAACCGATGGAACGCTTCCCACGCAAATTCGCCGCCGTGGCCACCGATTTTGAAAGCGGTAAAGCGGTGGAGTTCAGCCGTGGCAATGCCGGCCAAGCCGTGCGCGCCTCGGCTTCGATTCCGAACGTGTTCCAGCCTGTGGTTATCGGCGGCCGACGCTATGTTGACGGCGGTTTGTCGCAACCCGTGCCGGTAACCGCTGCCAAAAACCGCGGCGCAAATTTTGTGATTGCAGTGGATATTTCCGCTAAACCAGTGAAAAACGTCAGCCGCGATTTCTTCTCGTATCTCGACCAAACGCTCAACATCATGAGCACCACCTCGCTGCAAAACGAATTGGGCAAAGCCAGCGTGGTCATTAAGCCGCAGGTGTTGGAATTGGGTTCCATCGGCGGCTTTGACCAGAAAAAACGCGCCATCCAAATGGGCGAACAAGCCGCCCGCGCCGCTTTGCCGGAAATCAAACGCAAATTGTCGGCGTATCAGTATTGAGGTTTGAGGCCGTCTGAAAAACCATGTTTCAGACGGCCTGTTACCTGGTTTTGCCATATAGAAAAAACCACGCAAATCCAGTACAATACGCCCCTAAAATTTTGAAAGCACAAGAAAATCATGGAAGCTGAAGTTATTAATCAGTTGAACAACACCTTAGACGATTTGGAACAGCGCAGCGCCGACATCCGCGTGTATATGGATTACCAAGGCAAAAAAGACCGCTTGGAAGAAGTAATCGGTTTGTCGGAAGATCCCGAATTGTGGAACGACCCGAAAAAAGCTCAAGAAATCGGCAAAGAGCGCAAAATTCTCGAAGGCATCGTGTTGACGCTCGACAACATCGCCACCGGCATTGACGACAACCGCATGTTGATTGAAATGACGGTCGAAGAAAACGACGAAGAAGGTTTTGCCGCCGTGCAGGAAGACGTGGCCGGTTTGGAAAAACAAATGGCCGACCTCGAATTCAAGCGGATGTTTAACCAGCCGGCCGACCCGAACAACTGCTTTATCGACATCACCGCCGGTGCGGGCGGTACCGAAGCAGAAGACTGGGCGGGCATGTTGCTGCGCATGTATTCGCGTTTTGCCGAACGCCGCGGCTTCAAAGTGGAAATCTTGGAAGAAGACGAGGGCGAAATCGCCGGCATCAACCGCGCTACCATCCGCTTGGAAGGCGAATACGCCTACGGCCTGTTGCGCACCGAAACCGGCGTGCACCGCTTGGTGCGCTACTCGCCGTTTGACTCGAACAACAAACGCCACACCTCGTTTTCATCGGTGTTTGTCTATCCTGAAATCGACGACAGCATCGAAGTGGAAATCAACCCTGCCGATTTGCGCATCGACACCTACCGCGCGTCCGGCGCCGGCGGTCAGCACATCAACAAAACCGACTCCGCCGTGCGCATTACCCACGAGCCGACCGGCATCGTGGTGCAATGCCAAAACGACCGTTCGCAACATGCCAACAAAGCCGCGGCGATGGATATGTTGAAAGCCAAGTTGTATGACTTGGAAATGCGCAAACGCAACGAAGAAAAACAAGCCTTGGAAGAAGGCAAATCCGATGTGGGTTGGGGCAGCCAAATCCGATCGTATGTGCTGGATTCGTCACGCATTAAAGACTTGCGCACCGGCTACGAAGTCGGCAATACCAAAGCCGTATTGGACGGCGATTTAGACGGCTTTATCGAAGCCAGTTTGAAACAGGGTGTGTAAGGCTTAATAATGTAAAGGTAGGCCGTCTGAAACGTTTCAGACGGCCTCTTCATGAAAACCTTAAAAATGATTGTTTATTTGCTGATTTTGGCCGGCCTGATCTTCTTTGCCGCGCTCTACGCCGTGTACCGCAGCGAACAACATGCCGTGCGCCAATCCGAGCAGCATCCGCCGCACAAAGCCGATGTGGCGCTGGTGTTGGGCAATATCGTCCACCGTCGCGGTAAGCCTAATCCGTGTTTGCGCAGCCGTGTCGAAGCGGGTGTGTGGCTGTATCGGGCGGGCAAAGTCGATTATCTGCTGATGAGTGGCGGCACCGATGCCGATGGCAGCAACCAAGCCGAAGCCATGCGCGAGATGGCGGTGAAGCTTGGCGTGCCGTCTGAAAACGTGTGGCTGGAAAACCAATCCGAAACCACCTATCAAAACATCAAATTCAGCACCTTGCTTCTCAAAGATCATCACGACATCATTATCGTCAGCGACGGCTTCCATTTACCACGTGGCTTGTGGCTGGCACGACACCAATGGCCGGAAAAAAATCTGCAAACCTTCGCTGGACGCAATTGCGGTGATTCGGCGGCGGTGATGTGGCGCAAACGCATTCGCGAAGTGTTGGCATGGGTAAAGGCGCTGGTGTTGGATCATGATTAACCAAAATCTCAGGCCGTCTGAATGTTCAGACGACCTTTATCGATTTCAAAACCACAGTCAAATCAACCGCAGCAAACACATTAAGTTACCCTATTATCAGGATTTTTACGCAAAATTCGCGTATAATTCTCACCAATTTCGTCGGCAGCCGTCTGAACCCGACCTCATCGCGTTTAAAGCTGCCGCTCTTCCTGATCCGAAATCCACCGTTCCCATAGGAAACCATCATGATTAACCCGATTGCCGCCCTTTCCCCGTTAGACGGCCGCTATGCCAAATCCGTTGAAGCCCTGCGCCCGATTTTTTCTGAATACGGTCTGATGAAAGCCCGTGTCAAAGTCGAGCTGGAATGGCTCAAAGCCTTGGCTGCCGAACCGAAAATCAGCGAAGTGGCTGCGTTCAGCGACTTTACTATTGCTGAAATCGACAAAGTGATTGCCGGTTTCTCGCTTGATGATGCGGCGGCGGTTAAAGCCATCGAAGCCACCACCAACCACGACGTGAAAGCCATCGAATACTGGCTGAAAGAGCGTTTTTCCGGTGTGCCAGAAGTGGCGGCGGCGAGCGAGTTTATCCACTTTGCCTGCACCAGCGAAGACATCAACAACCTGTCACACGCTCTGATGCTGCAAGAAGCGCGCGAAGCCGTGTTGCTGCCGAAATTGGACGAAATCATCGCCAAGCTCACCGAAATGGCGCACGAATTGGCATCTGTACCGATGATGAGCCGCACCCACGGCCAACCGGCTACCCCGACCACTGTCGGCAAAGAAATCGCCAACGTGGTGTACCGTCTGCAACGCCAAGCCAAGCATCTGCAAGCGCAGGAATTTTTGGGCAAAATCAACGGCGCAGTCGGCAACTACAACGCCCATATGGTCGCTTACCCCGATGTGGATTGGGAAACCCATTGCCGTCATTTCGTTGAAATCAGCCTCGGCCTGACCTTCAACCCATACACCATCCAAATCGAACCGCACGACTACATGGCCGAATTTTTCCAAGCCATCAGCCGCGTGAACACCATTTTGATCGATTTCAACCGCGACGTATGGGGCTATATTTCCCTGGGCTACTTCAAGCAAAAAGTCAAAGCCGGCGAAGTGGGCAGCTCGACCATGCCGCACAAAGTCAACCCGATCGACTTTGAAAATTCCGAAGGCAACCTCGGCATGGCCAACGCCGTGTTGGGCTTTTTGTCGGAAAAACTGCCGGTTTCCCGCTGGCAGCGCGACCTGACCGACAGCACCGTGTTGCGCAACATGGGCGTGGGCGTGGGCTATACCGTATTGGGTTTGGTTGCCCATTTGCGCGGCTTGAATAAACTCGAAGTCAATCCGGTTGCCTTGGCCGCTGATTTGGATGCCACTTGGGAACTCTTGGCCGAACCGATTCAAACCGTGATGCGCCGCTATGGTGTCGCCAATCCGTATGAAAAACTGAAAGACCTGACCCGTGGCAAAGATGGCATCACGCCGGAAGTGTTGAAAGTGTTTGTCGAATCGCTGGAGATTCCTGCCGATGCCAAAGCGCAATTGCTGGCTTTGACCCCTGCGCTGTATGTGGGTAAAGCGGAAGAATTGGCAAACCGTATTTAAGTTTGAAACATCATCAAGGCCGTCTGAAAACCAAGTTTTCAGACGGCCTTTTTAATCAATCATGATTGAAGTTAGTATCGCGTCACCACGGCCAAACCACGGTCGGCATGTTCGCCTAAGGCTTCACTATCGACAAAGCGCACACGGCCACCAGCTGCCAATACTTTTTCAATCATTTCATCGACAATGTCTTCATAAGCATGTTCGCCTTTGGCATCTTCGATGTTGATTTCAGTAAGCTTGCGACCGTCTTCGCTGACTTGAGCCGGAATGTGCAAATCTTCTTCCACCACCAGCAATTCAGCACGGCCGTCTGTCACCGCCTGCCATACTTCGTTCAGGCCGCCGACAAACAGTTTGTTGCCCTTAGCATTGTTCAATTCGTCGAACACTTTGCCACGTTCGGCTGTTAATGCTTCTTTGATTTCCGGCCAAAGGGCTTTGCCCAGTTCGTGCGGGTTGTCGCTGTTGTGGCCGCTGTGGATAGACAGCATCACGTCTTCGCTGATGCCTGCGCCGTCGTTAAAGTGGCCGATGTTGCGGTCAACGCCCACCACCACAATCGGGGCAGACAATTGCTTTCTAGCTTCCAACAAAGCTTGGCCGACTTCGCGCATTTTATCGGTGACGATTTGATCGCGCACATGGCTGATGTCTTGGCTCGGGTTGGCTTCGGCAACTTCATTTTCCACGCTGAACGGGAATCCGAAATCATGTACTTCATTCAAATGCTCTTTGCGGCCGACAAACAAGCGTGTGCTGTGTTCGCTCAAAACATTTAACAAATACAGCGGGCTGCGGTTCATGGCAAACACCAAATCGCGGGTCAGGAAATTATCAGCGATAGTCACGCGCTCTGGCACACGGAAAGGCAGGCGGAACAATTCGGCATATTCTGTACTGGCAAAAATCACCAAGCCGTCGAGATTGTATTGGTTGTCCACCGATTCGGCCAAGCGGTTGATTTCATCAACGATGTGCGCTGTTTCACGTTTGCCGAATTCTTCTTGCAAACGTGTTACCGCTTCCGATACCAAGTTTTTCAAACGGATAATGTCTTTTTCATTGTCGGGCGAGGTGCGGTAAGTCGGCAGCGTAATGGTCACGCTCGGGTAAGATTGCTTGGATTGGATGGTTTTAATGGTATTCAGATTCATCGCATGATCCTTTCGGTCGGATGGGTGGGAGACGTTTCCGGCAAAGTGTCCGGCAAACTGCGTAGGGCTGATGTGAACAAAATTTATTTATTCAACATCAAGGGATTAGGCCGAAGTTGAAAAGCGGTGTGTCGGTATCGACCTGATGGCTTTAAGTTAACATTCGACACGGTAAGCCGCAATTACACACAATTACATTAACAAACGCTTAGCGCAGTCATTTGCTTTAAAACAATTATTTTTTGTTTTAATTAATTGAAAATAAAAGATAAATACATTTCTTTTCACAATGCTGACAAAGTTTGTTTGATTACTTTTATTTGCCGAACTTAAAACGTTAAACCCTAAATCACCTCAAATCATCAGGCCGTCTGAATGCTAAGTTTTCAGACGGCCTGCCGCATATTCCTGTAAAATAAGCTTTTTTCCAAGCAAAACCATACATGAGCCACACCGCCCAAATCATCACCAGCTACGGCCGCCGTTACATTGTGCGCACGCCCGACGGGCAAACCTTTGATGCCACCACACGCAAAAAGCGCGTCGATTTTGCCTGTGGCGACCAAGTCGAAATCAGCCCGATTAATGCCGAGCAAGTGGTGATTGAAGATTTTCTGCCGCGCCAAAGCCTGCTTTACCGCCAAGATGCGTGGAAAACCAAGCTGATTGCAGCCAATGTCAGCCAATTGTTGATTGTTACCGCTGCCGTGCCCAGCCCGAGCGAAGCCCTGTTGCAACGCGCTTTATTGGCGGCGGAAGCGGCGGAGATTGAAGCAGTGATTGTGTTGAACAAGGCTGATTTGCCCGAAACCGCCCAATGGCGCGACAAACTCGCCTTTTACGAGACCTTGGGCTACCGCGTGCTGGAAACGCGCGCGTTGGAAGGGGCGGAAACCTTAAAGCCGATTTTGCAAGGCCACACCAATATCTTTTTGGGGCAAAGCGGCATGGGCAAATCGACGCTCACTAATGCGTTGTTGGGCAACCAAGCCGCGCGCACCGGCGATATTTCCACCGCGCTCGATTCCGGCAAACACACCACCACACACGCGCAATTGTATGATTTAAATGAGGAAACCCAGCTCATCGATTCGCCCGGCTTGCAGGAATTCGGTTTGCATCATTTGGAAGCGACTGATTTGCTGCACTATTTCCCCGATTTGCGCCATTTGGCCGGCCAATGCCGTTTCCACAACTGCACCCACCGCGCCGAACCCAGTTGCGCCGTGAAAGCCGCCGCCGAAGCCGGAGAAGTGAAAGTCGAGCGCGTGGAGTTTTTACAGCGCGTGACGGATGAGTTGCTGCGGTAAGCTTGTTCTGAAAACAAAGGCCCTTACATTCGCATTTCAAGTGCAACGCTCAAATGCCATTGGCAAGGGCTGCTGAAAACAGATCACCCGGTGTCTCATAGTCCAATGTCTTTCTCGGTCGGCGG
>NZ_PDBT02000057.1:0-15600 GCF_002551535.2 Neisseria sp. N95_16 | reverse complement strand
CCGCCGACCGAGAAAGACATTGGACTATGAGACACCGGGTGATCTGTTTTCAGCAGCCCTTGCCAATGGCATTTGAGCGTTGCACTTGAAATGCGAATGTAAGGCCGTCTGAAAGCTTTACGTTCAGACGGCCTTTTACATCATCACATTTTATTAGGCACGATGTGGCAACTCTTCTTCAGTCAACGGTTTGATGTACCAAATATCGCGACAATAATCAGCAATCGAGCGGTCTGACGAGAAGAAGCCCATATTGGCAATGTTAATCAAGGCAGAGCGGTTCCAAGCGGCTTTGTCTTTGAAATGCGCATCTGCTTTGGCTTGCGTGTCGATGTAGCTGCGGAAGTCGGCCATCAATTGGTAATGGTCACCATTAGGCTGCAAAACATCGTTGTAGCGGGTCGGCTCTTCTGGTGAGAAAGTGCCGTGGCTGATTTGATTCACCACACGGCGCAAGTCATGGTCTTGCTCGATGTAGCTCAATGGATCGTAGCCATTGCGACGGATTTCTTCCACTTGCTCAACGGTGTTACCGAAGATGTAGCAGTGTTCGGCACCGACTTTATCCAAAATTTCAACGTTGGCGCCATCCAAAGTACCCATACAAATCGCGCCATTCAAAGCGAATTTCATGTTACTGGTGCCTGATGCTTCGGTACCGGCCAATGAGATTTGCTCGTGCAAGTCGGCGGCAGGAATGATGATTTGCGCCAAACTCACGCTGTAGTTCGGAATGTACACCACTTTAATCAAGTCACGGATGCGGCTATCATTGTTGATGATTTTGGCCACATCGTTAATCAAGCGAATGATTTTCTTCGCCATGTAATAAGCCGAAGCGGCTTTACCGGCAAAGATAAACACGCGCGGCTGCCAATCGGCATCCGGGTTTTCCAAGATTTTGTTGTAACGGTCAACAATGTGCATCACGTTCAAGGCTTGGCGTTTGTATTCGTGGATACGTTTGATTTGAATATCAAACAAAGCGTCAGAGTTGACTTTGATGCCCAACTCTTTTTCGATATAGTCGGCCAAGCGTACTTTAGCGGCTTTTTTCACTTCGGCAAACTCGGCCTGAACTTGCGCATCATCGGCTTTGTCGTTCAGTTTCACCAAATTATCTAAGTGCAAACGCCAATCTTGTTCACCCAAATGTTTGTCCAAGAATGAAGTCAATGCCGGATTGGCAATATTAATCCAGCGGCGCGGGGTCACACCGTTGGTCACATTGGTGAAGCGTTCCGGGAAGATTTTGGCAAAGTCGGCAAAAATGGTGTTGACCATCAAATCAGAGTGGATTTTGGCCACGCCGTTGACTTTGTGCGAACCAATCACCGCCAACCAGCCCATGCGCACTCGGCGACCATGGGTTTCGTCAATAATCGACACGCGGCTGACAAATTCATCATCAAAATTACCAATCGCACGCAAGGCATTCAGGAAGTAGGCATTGATTTCAAAGATGATGTCCAAGTGGCGTGGCAACAAGCGACCCATCAAATCAACCGACCAAGTTTCCAAGGCTTCGCTCATCAAAGTGTGGTTGGTGTAAGAGAACACTTTGCAGGAAATATTCCATGCTTCAGTCCACGATAAGCCCTCTTCATCGATCAAAATGCGCATCAATTCAGGAATCGCCAATACCGGATGGGTATCGTTCAAGTGAATCGCTACTTCATCGGCCAAGGTGCGGATATTCGGGAAACGGCATTTGTGGCGTGCGATGATGTCTTGCACGGAAGCTGAAACCAAGAAATATTCTTGTTTCAAGCGCAATTCGCGGCCGCTTTCGGTTGAGTCGTTCGGATACAACACGCGGGAAATGTTTTCATCGCTGTTTTGCGCGCGCACGGCAGATGCGTAATCACCGCGGTTAAAGTCGGCCAAATCAAACAGATTGCCGGCATGTGCTGTCCACAAGCGCAATGGGTTGGCCACGTCGCCGCCGTAGCCGGGAATAATTTCATCATAAGCCCAAGCCGAAATTTCTTCGCTCGGATGCCATTCTTTTTTGTCGCCCATGTTCAACACTTGGCCACCGAAGCTGACCGCATATTGTTTGTTTGGACGGGCAAACTGCCATGCCAAATCCTGATCCAACCACAAATCCGGTTTTTCAACCTGCTGGCCGTCCACGATTTCTTGTTTGAACATACCGTATTGATAGCGAATGCCGTAGCCCATCGCCGGAATGCGCAAGGTTGCCAATGAATCCAAGAAACACGCAGCCAAGCGACCCAAACCACCGTTACCCAAGCCCGGATCTTGCTCTTGTTCGCATACATCGGCAAACTCTTTGCCCAATTGTTTAAACGCTTCTTCAAATTCAGCGTACACGCCCTCGTTAATCAACGCATTGACAAACGAGCGACCCAACAAGAATTCCATAGAAAGATAGTAAACCATGCGTTTGCTGTTTTCGATGTGGGCGCGGCGGGTTTTGAGGAAATCCTCGGCAATCAAGTCGCGCGCAGCCAGCATGGCGGCATTTAGCCATTGATGCTCATCGGCATCTTTCGGGTCAACACCCAAAATAAAAATCAGTTTGTAAACAATCGATTTGCGGATGGTTTCGGCATCCGGTTTGGGCATAACATAATCGTAGCCTGAGATAGGAAGTTTCTGAGCCATGATAGCCTTTCTTTTTTCGTGTGTTTCAACACACAGTGATGAAATCAGGCCGTCTGAATGGTTTCAGACGGCAAAAATAGGAAAATGGATTGAATCAAATTCAATATACAATTCGATGTAAAACTACAAAATTAGTTTGATTCTGGGCAATCAGTGTATCTTTCCGACTGCCAATATATTCAGACGGCCTCAGATGAATACCACTCAATCTTGAGCTGAACAGAACCGATATGCGTCGATTTTACCTGAGCTTCTATTAAAACACTATTAAAATCTATGCTTTACTCGCTTTGCGTAAAACCCATATACCCATGTGCGACACTTCGCATTGCTGAGCCATCGGTTCGTAATTAAATTTCTCAGATGGTACGCAAGAAACTTTCCAACTTCCTTGAGGTAGGCTAAATAACTGCGTACTACGCTTGCCATTCACCAATAACAACCATTCGTCACCCAGCAAAACCTGCATGGCTTTTACGCTGTGGTCATTCCAGCATTTATCCGTCATTTCAAGGCCGTCTGAATTGAGCCAAGTGACGTGTGTTTTATCCCACCATTTATCTGCATTTAATGATTTGATTTTCTTGCGAATTTCAATCAAATCATGCACATAATCCTGCAGTACATGCGTTTCAGACGGCCAATCCAGCCATGTGATGGCATTATCTTGGCAGTAGCCATTGTTGTTGCCCTGCTGGCTATTGCCGAATTCATCGCCAGAAAGCAACATCGGCGTGCCGGCAGATAAAAATAATGAGGCCAGCAAAGCTTTGACAGTGTATTCGCGCGACTGCAATACACACGGATCATCGCTCTCACCTTCTACGCCGTGGTTGTAGCTGAAGTTTTCATTGTGGCCGTCGCGGTTTAGCTCGCCGTTAGACTCGTTGTGTTTTTCGTTGTAGCTCACCAAATCCTGCAAGGTAAAACCATCGTGTGCGGTGATGAAATTGATGCTGGCTGACGGCAACCGCCCACTGTGGTCGAACATATCGGCAGAACCCGACAAACGCTCAGCAAATGCACCAAGATTGCCGTTTTCCCAGCTCCAAAAAGCGCGCATATCATCGCGGAACAAGCCATTCCATTCGGCAAAAGGCTGTGGGAATTTGCCCACATGGTAGCCGTCTTCACCAATATCCCACGCTTCGGCAATCATTTTACGACCAGCCAACAGCGGATCTTGAAACAGCATATTGAAGAAGCGGCCATAAGTTTTAAATGCCGGTTCGCGGCCGAGAATCGTGCCCAAATCAAAGCGGAAGCCGTCAACGTGAAACTCTTCCACCCAATAGCGCAGGCTATCCATCACCCAGCGGCTGATGTCACGGTTCACCACTTTAAGTGTGTTGCCGCAGCCCGACCAGTTTTCATATTCATACTGCGCGTCTTGCCAATACCACAGCGAATTATCCATGCCGCGTTGACATAAGGTCGGCCCTTCAATGTCTTGTTCGGCAGTGTGATTGTAGACAACATCCAAAATCACTTCGATACCGGCCGCATGCAAAGCTTTGGCTGCCTGCCTGAATTCGTCGGCGGCATTGTCGGGATTAGCCGCGTAATCGGGTTCTACCGCAAAATGCGAATAAGTGTTGTAGCCCCAATAATTCGACAAACCCATTTTCTGCAAATGGTATTCATCCAAATGCTGATGTATAGGAAGCAACTCAATCGTGGTGATGCCCAATTTTTTCAAATAAGCAATCACGCGCTTATCGGCCAATGCTTGATAAGTACCCGCATTCGCCAAATCAGGAAATTTCTTGGTAAAACCTTTGACATGCGCTTCATAAATCACCGTATCGCCCCAAGCAATATCGGGATGGCGGTCATCGCCCCAATCAAAATCAGAAGGCGGCACCACCACGCTTTTGGGCGCAATGGCCGCATTATCACGGCCGTCTGTATGATGAAACCACGCCATTTCTTTTTCGTTGCGGTATTGCGGCACGCCGTCAATCTGCTTTGAATAAGGGTCAATCAGCAGCTTTTGCGGATTGAAAAAAACACAATGCGCGCCATAGCCCTGCCCATACACACGGAAACCATAGCGCTGCCCTGCTTTGACATGAGGCACAAAGCCGTAAAACACCGTGCCTGAGCGGCAAGGCAGTTCTAAGCGCGTTTCTTTTTCCCCGTCAAACAAACACAATTCAACCGATTGTGCGTAATACGAAAATACAGCAAAATTCGCCCCGTTTTCCCGCAAAGACACGCCCAAAGGATACGGGCGGCCTGCTTCAATATGCCATGCTTCGGCATTCATATCATTTACCTTATTTCAACTTATGGATTCAAACTGATGATGTGGCTATTTCTTACATATCAGGCTGAGACCTTTGCAAAACTCCAGATTTGAGTACAGTTCAAAGTTATAGCAGCGCAGAAGCGCAGACATATCACGAAGATAGGCAAGCTTTCGAGCAGCGCATAACGAAGAAATGTGCCAAAGATGGGGATTTTGCAAAGGTCTCAAGTCGTCTGAACATGCCAACATCAAAACTTCTATACTACATTTAGCCTAAACCGCTGTTTCAGACGGCCTCTGAAACAGCGGTTTCCGATAAACTGCTTTATTCTTCGACAGTATCGCTTTCAGGCTCTTCTGCTTCAAGCGCTTCAGGCTTATCGGCGGCTTTATACAAATACACGGTGGCCAACGGCGGAATTTTCACCGACAGCGAATTCGGTTTGCCGTGTGATGCGATTTCTTCACTCGCCACTTCCGCACCCGCACTCACGCCGCTGCCTTTGTAGGCGGTTTGGTCGGAATTCATGATTTCACGATACACGCCCGCTTGATTTACGCCGAAGCAGTAGGCATCGTGCACCACCGGCGTGAAGTTGCTGATGACGATAATGGTGTTGCCTTCGCGGTCACGGCGCTCGAATACAAAAATCGAATTGTTGCCATCATCAGTTACCAGCCATTCAAAGCCTTCCGGCCATTGGTCAAGCTGATACAGCGGTGCGTTGGCCTGATAAATGTGGTTCAAATCGCGCACATAATCCTGCATGCCTTTGTGCCAGCCGCCTTCTTCTTCCAGCAAATACCAGTCCAAGCCTTCGTTGTAATTCCACTCGCGGCCTTGCGCAAATTCGTTACCCATAAACAGCAATTTTTTGCCCGGGAAACCGAACATAAAGCCGTAATACGCGCGCAAATTGGCAAACTGCTGCCAACAATCGCCCGGCATGCGCCCCAACAGCGAATATTTGCCGTGTACCACTTCATCATGCGACAGCGGCAACACAAAGTTTTCGCTGTATTGATACATCATGGCAAAAGTGATTTTATCGTGATGGTATTTGCGGTTAATCGGGTCTTCCTGCATGTAGCGCAAGGTATCGTTCATCCAGCCCATATTCCATTTGTAGCTGAAATTCAAACCTTCTTGGCGGGTCACATTTGGAAATGAAGTCGAATCTTCGGCAATTTGCGTCGAATTTGGCACTTCTGATTTCAACATGGTGTTGGTGTCATGCAAAAATGCAATTGCTTCCAAGTTTTCATTGCCGCCGTATTGGTTTGGAATCCATTCGCCTTCTTTGCGTGAATAATCACGGTTAATCATCGATGCAATCGCATCCACGCGCAAACCGTCAAAACCAAAACGCTCAATCCAATACAGCGCATTGCCTTGCAGGAAGTTTTTCACTTCATTGCGGCCGAAGTTGTAAATCAGCGTGTTCCAATCCTGATGGTAGCCTTCGCGTGGGTCAGCGTGTTCGTATAAAGCGGTGCCGTCAAATTTGTTCAAACCATGATCGTCGACCGGGAAATGGCCGACCACCCAGTCGAGAATCACGCAAATGCCCGCATCGTGCGCAGCTTTAATCAAGGCGCGCAATTCATCGGGCGAACCGAAACGGCTGGTCGGCGCATACAAACCAGTGGCTTGATAGCCCCACGAGCCGTCAAACGGATATTCCGAAATCGGCAGCAATTCGATGTGGGTAAAGCCCATGTCTTTCACATACGCCACCAATTCGGTTGCCAGCTGCTCATAGGTCAGCCAGAAATTGTTTTCCGGATTGCGCTTCCACGAACCCAAATGCACTTCGTAAATGCTGATTGGCGCATCAATGGCATTGGCGCGGGCGCGGAATTCCGGCTCAGCCACTTTATCCGGCAAACCGCGCACCACAGAAGCCGTACCCGGCCGCAATTCGGCGGCAAACGCATACGGGTCGGTTTTTTGGCGCACGTTACCGTGAATGTCGCGGATTTCAAAGCGGTATAAATCGTTGAGCTTGATGCCGGGGATAAACATATCCCAAATGCCATTATCACGATGGAAGCGCATCACATGGCGGCGGCCGTCCCACTGGTTAAACTCGCCAATCACCGACACGCGCTGCGCATTCGGTGCCCACACAGCGAAGCTCACACCTTTCACGCCATCGACTTCAGCAAAGTGCGCGCCTAAAGTTTCATACGGCCGCAAATGCTTGCCTTCTGCCAACAACCATGAATCCATGTCTTGCAAAGCCGTGCCGAAACGGTACACATCTTCTTCGCGCACCGCTTCGCCATGTTCGCTGTATTTCACGCTCAAGGCATAGCCGGGCGCATGTTCCGGCAACACGGCCACGAAGAAACCGCGTTCATCAATTTTTTCAGACGGCATAATCAATTTGCCATCGTGGCGGTTGACGATGTCCACACTAAACGCACCCGGAAACAGCGTACGCACCACTTCATCGCCTTCTGCCAAACGGTGTCGGCCGAGATAAGCAAACAAATCGTTGTGTGTCGCCAAAAACAGGCTCTCGACCGTGTCGCGTTCGACGGAATCCAGCTCGTGATAAGCCTTGGTGTGGCTGTTTTTCTTCATGCGTACCTCGTCAATCATGGCAAGTTGTCCGCTCATTAAGCGGTGGTTAGAGAAATCTTCCAGCGTAACCGGCATTTTGCGCGCCCAATTCGGATAACCTTCGGCCACGCCCGGCACGTTGAGGTTATCGCTCATGCCCAGCAGGTTTTCTAATTGCAGGGCAAGCAGTTTGCACTCAGTTTGCGCGGCATAGCGGTGCACCGAACTCATTAAGCCTTCGGTCATTTCAGACGGCATGTCTGTATCTTCAGGTAAGCAGCGGCTTTGTTTTAATTTGGCAAACAAATCGGCTTTATCGTCTTCGCGCTGTTGTAAGGCCGTCTGAAACGCTTCGTCATCGGCAATCGTGCCCAAGCGATGCATGGTGGCCAAATCTTTACCGGTCCAATACGCAGCCAATGGTGCCACGTCGTGGGTGCTGATGACCGCAATCGCTTGATGCGGATAATCTTGCGGCCATTCAAAACCTTGTGCATTTTTACTGAAATACACCACTTTATAAGAATACACCTGATAGCGGTAAAGCAATTCCCGCGCCTGATCTGGCACCGTGCCCAAGTCTTCACCGATAATCACGCATTGATGGCGCTGGCTTTCCAAAGCCAAAATGGCAAACATCGCTTCGGCATCGTAATGCACATACGCGCCATGATCGGCGGTTTGGCTGCCCACCACCCACCACAGGCGGCACAAAGCCATTACATGGTCAATGCGCAAAATACCATATAAACGCATGTTTTCACGCAATAATTGGGCGAATTTTTCATAGCCGTTGTGTTTGAGTGCATAAGGATTCAGTGGCGGCAAATTCCAGTTTTGACCGGTCGGGCCCAGCGGATCCGGTGGCGCACCGACCGACATATCCATGCAGTAATCACGGCGATTCAGCCAAGTATCCGAGCTACCACGCGCCACGCCGACGGCCAAATCGCCGTAAATGCCCAGCTTCACGCCGTGTTTTTGCGCGGCTTGGTTCACTTCGGCCAATTGTTGCGCACACAGCCATTGCAGCCACATATAAAAACGAATTTCGCGCTCGTGGCCTTTGGCAAAATTCTGTACCGCTTCGCTTTGCGGATCTTGATATTCAGACGGCCACGATGTCCAGCCTATCTCACCCGGCTGGTTGTAATATTGGTCTAAGGCTTCAAACAAGCCGAAACCACGCAAGGCTTCGCCCTTTTCAGCAGCAAACACGGCAAAGGCTTCGCGTTCGCGTTGCGCTTCTTCGCAGGTTTCTTTTTCAAACGCATTAAACGCCAATTGCAGCGCATCACGCTTAAACGCCCAAACAGCGGTATAGGTCACGGTATCGGTCAGGCGCAAGGCGGCGATGCGTTGCTGGATATTGGGTTGCGCCAGCCATTTTTTGGCTTTTTCGCCATAGCTGAACGCAGCGACTTTGGCGACATCCAAATAAATCGGATTGAGCCATTCGCGCGATGACGGGCTATATGGGCTGGCATAAGCCGGACGGCTGGTAAACAGTGCATGCAATGGATTAATGCCGATAAAATCCAATTGCTGTTCGGCCGCAAAAGCCATCAAATCGGCCAAATCGGTGAAGTCGCCAATGCCCCAGTTTCGTTCCGAACGCAAGCTGTAAAGATGCGTGGTCAGGCCATTCATTCTCAGGCCGTCTGAAAGCGCTTTAGGCTGATAAACGGATTTCGGTGCCACAATTAAGCGCAGTTTCACCACCGCACCATCGGTGTCGGCAGACAACACATAATAGCCGGCGACCAATTCAGGCAAAGCCACCCGCAAGTTACCGTTGTCGTCATAGGCATTTAAAGCCCAGCTTTCACCGGCTTCGTTTTCCAAACGGTATTGTGCGGCTGAATGAAATGCGGCAGGCAGGTCTAAAGTTTGCCCTTCCTGCTCGCGTACCACCAAAGTATCGACAAACAGGCCGTCTGAAACATCGGTTTGCTGTAAAGATTGAAGAATGGCCTGTAAGACTTCAGGCATGGTTTCATGGTAAATGCCATTGATGTCGTAAAAGCCTAAATCGATGCCGTATTCGCCGGCTCGTATTTCTAATGAGTTCATCGCGTAAATCTGCCGTTGCGGTTAAGAATGTGGTGAGGCTAATCTTAATATAGATTGTGCGGTATCAAATATGTAATCCGACGTAGGCCGCCAATAAAGCGTATTTTTCTCGGCTTGATTTGATTTAAGCCAAGATTTGGTAATCTTTTCAATCAACTGTTTGACTGCACCCATTCAGACCAAAGGCCGTCTGAAGGGTTCGACACACAGGTCAAAACTTTTCAGACGGCCTTTTATTATCCGTTCACAAATTAGTGATGGTGACCATGCGGGCCATGTACATGGCCGTGTTCGATTTCTTCGGCAGATGCTTCACGGATACCGTCGACAGTCGCTTTAAACAACACTTTCATGCCGGCCAAGGATGGTTGCCATCAACCACGGCTTTACCGTCGGCCACATCGGTTACGCGATAGATCAATACTTCGCCGGTTTCGGGATCATCGGCTTCAAACATCATGCCCACTTCTACTTCAACCGGGAACACACCAACATCTTCAATGCGCACCAATTCCGGATCTTGTTCGCCAAACGCATCATCAGGCGACAATGCCACTTCTACGGTCTCACCGACATTTTTGCCGTGTAATGCTTCTTCAACCGATGGGAAAATACCATCGTAGCCGCCATGCAGATACACGATAGGCTCTTCGGTTTTATCCAATAATTGATTGTTGGCATCGTACATTTCGTAATGCAGGGATACTACTGAATTTTTAGCAATCGCCATTTTGTCGTCCTTGTTAATTGTTACCACGTTGATACAAGCTGCATTCTAACACAGAGCCGCTGCTTGAAGTGTGTCATTCTGACGGCGCTAATAAAAGCCGGTAAGCACCATCTTTCGCCACTTGCAAATTAAAACCCGACTTTTCACAAAATTAATATTTATTGTTGCTTTTCCACAACCAAATTGCAAAAATTTCTCAAAATTTAACACTTGGCTTAAATTTTCACGAGATTGTCACAAACTCTGTTATTCAACAGAATAAATAGTTGAATTCAAAAATATTTAGCCGGGATTTTACTGAAGAATTGTTACAAAATTTCCAAAAATCTGGAGCTATTTTGTTATTTTTTCAAACTAAGCAATTCATTCTGCGCTCTCTCTTAATTGTGCGCCGTTGCAATGGCTTATACGGTGGGGCATAATTAAGAAAATTCAGTAATGAATTTCTACTGTAGAGGCCGCTATGCGGCCGTTTTTTAGTTTTTACTTTAAATCGATTTAAAAAAGAAGGTTATAAAATGAAAAATTCATTGTTTGCTGCTGCTTTGTTGTCTTTGACTTTGGCTGCTTGTGGTGGTTCTGAGCCAGCTAAAGATGCTGCTGCTGAAGCTGCTTCTGCTGCCTCTGTTGCTACTGAAGCTGCTGCTTCTGCTGCTGACGCTGCCGCTTCTGCTGCTACTGAAGCTGCTTCTGCTGCTACCGAAGCAACTGTTGAAGCTGCTTCTGAAGCTTCTGATGCTGCTACCGAAGCCGCTTCTGCTGCTGCCGTAGCGACTGAAGCTGCTGCTTCTGCCGCTTCTGCTGCTAACTAATATTCTGATTCAGAATAAAAAAGCAGGATACTTTTTATAAGTATCCTGCTTTTTGTTTTTCAGACGGCCTGTTATACCCTTTTACTTGCACCCAGCTTCTTTACAGATTTGCGCTATAATCCTGATTCATCACAAAACAAAACCAATCATCAGGCCAGCATGGATACCCCGCTACTCACCTCGTTTCAATCATTTCTCGATGCTTCAGAAATTATCGAGCCAACCCCCTCGCTCATCATCGACCAACGCCGCCGCTTCACTTCCACACCGGATATTATCCTGCAACCCAATTCCGTTAAAAGCGTGCAAAAAATCCTGCGCTTTTGTCATGAAAATCGCATTACCATCACCCCGCAAGGCGGCAACACTGGCTTATGCGGCGCGGCGGTCGCCCGTCAAGGCGTGCTGCTTAATCTTTCCAAGCTCAACAAACTGCGCGAAATCAATCTGGCGGATAACAGCATGACGGTCGAAGCCGGCATGATTTTGCAACACGCACAAGAAGCCGCAGCCAATGCCGGCCGCTTGTTTCCCTTAAGTTTGGCCAGCGAAGGCTCCTGCCAAATCGGCGGCAACATCGCCTGCAATGCCGGCGGCCTGAATGTGTTGCGCTACGGTGCGATGCGCGATTTAGTCTTAGGCTTGGAAATCGTCTTACCCAACGGCGAATTGGTTTCACACCTGCAACCTCTGCATAAAAACACCACCGGCTACGACCTGCGCCACTTATTTATCGGCAGTGAAGGCACGCTCGGCGTGATTACCGCCGCCACCTTAAAGCTTTTCGCCCGCCCACAAACCACCGCCACCGCATGGATTGGTTTAGCCAGCATCAATGAAGCGGTGAAGCTGCTCACCCAAATCCAAGGCCACTTTGCCGAACGCTTATCCAGCTTCGAGCTTATCAGCCGCTTCGCCTTAGATTTATCGTCTGAATTCAGTCAATTAACCAAGCCCACTGATGCCGATTGGCATATCTTGATGGAATTGACCGATTCTGTTCCTGATACCGATTTGGCCGATCAATTGGCCGAATACCTTTATGCCCAAGGCTATGAAAACAGCGTGTTAGCACAATCCGAACAAGAACGCCAAGAATTGTGGACTCTGCGCGAAAACATCTCCGCTTCCCAACGCAATTTAGGCACCAGCATTAAGCATGACATCGCCACCCCAATTGCAAATGTGGCTGATTTTGTATCCGAATGCGCCGCCGCCTTAAAAACTCGTTTTGCCGATATCCAAATTGTCTGCTTCGGTCATTTGGGCGACGGCAGCCTGCATTACAACACCTTCCTGCCCGACATCCTAAGCAACGAAGTGTATGAATACGAAAACATCATCAACACCATCGTTTATGAACATATCCTAAAACACCAAGGCACCATCGCAGCCGAACACGGCATCGGCGAAATCAAAAACCATTGGATTCCGCATGTGCGCGATGCGGCCGAAATCGCCTTAATGCGCGCCATTAAAGCGCAATTGGATCCGCACAATATTATGAATCCGGGTAAGCTGTTACCCTAGCTTCATGTATCCAATTATCAGGCTGTCTGAAAAGAAATTTTTCAGACGGCCTGAGACTTTTGTAAAACTCAATTTGAACCAAGAAAACTATACCCGTCATTCCCGCGTAGGCGGGAATCCAGACTGATAATTTTCAGGAATATTTAATTATTTCAGTAATTTTACGTTCTAGATTCCCGCCTACGCGGGAATGACGGTTTGAAGATTTCTGAAAATTGACGATTTTTGCAAAGGTCTCGGCCTCTTTATTATTACTTAAATTTTGAGCAATAATTTTTTCTCATTAAAATTCAAACAATAAAACCAGTTATCCACATGATTCACACATCATCACACACTTTAATCACGGATATCAGCCAAACTTATCCCGTGATGACTATTCCCAAGCCATCTCCAATTCGCAACAAAATGCCGTCTGAAATCATACTTTAAGCTTGACGGATTCAGCGCTTTTTGCATAAAAATTACTTTGCCTATTTTTTAAACAATCCAATTTTTTCTTTAAATTTCAATCCACAAACCTGATTATCCACAGCCGAATTCACACAAAGTAAGGATAACTATACTTTTGTTAAGTTTGTGCTCAGGCCGTCTGAACGCATTTTTTGATTGGATTCACTCAATCAAATGGCTTTTTCTGCCAATAAAACTTTCCTTGTTTCAGACGGCCTTGAAAAACTTCCGCCCCACCGCCCAATTCGAATACCAGTGCACCCGATAAATCCGTACGCAACAATGTCGCCCCATGCGCCGCAACTTTGTTTTGCACCGCCTTAGTCGGATGGCCGTAACTATTCGCATAACCGCTTGAAGCTATGGCATATTGCGGTGACACCGCATTCAAAAATGCACTCGCGCTGGCGGTATTGCTGCCGTGATGCCCTAACACCAATATTTGGCTATACAACGCATCACCGTATTTTTGCACCAAATCCAGCTCGCCCTTCTGCCCCATATCGCCGGTAATCAGCAGCGCCTTCCCGTCGGCCAACACGCGCAGCACACAGCTCTTATCATTGTCATCCTTACCCGAATGCGCTTCAGACGGCCTTAAAAATTCAAAGGCCACACCGTCCCACATCCATTGCGATTCATCGCAAAACTCGGCCTGCGGATAAAATTCAGGCTGACCGGCCAGCAGCTTTTCTGGCGGTTGGCCGCGCTGAATGGCCGCATAGCCGCCGTCGTGATCGATGTCGTGATGCGACAACACCAGTTTATCCAGCCGCCGAATGCCCAGCGCATTCAAGCTCGGCACAATGCCCGCACCCGCCGCATGCGCCGTGCCGGTATCGAACAGCAAACGGTGTTCGCGCGTTTGCATCAATACCGACAAACCCTGCCCCGCATCCCACACCCACACTTTCAGACGGCCTTCCGACAAAGGTTGCACACGGTAAAACACAAATCCAACCAGCACCAAGCAAGCCCACGGTTTCAAAGCCGTACCACGTGGCAGCAGTAAAACCAATGCCGCCAAAACCGCCAACACCATCAGCGGCCAAGGTGCAGCCGCCACCGCAAATTCAGGCGAATACGCTGCCAGCCACACCAAAAACCGCAGCGTGTATTCCGCCAACGCCGCCGCCAACCATTGCAGCGGCGCAAACGGCAGCGCCGAACTGAGCAAAGCCAGCGGTGTCAACACCCAAGAAAACCACGGAATCGCCACCACATTCACCAGCGGGCTCAACAGCGGCAGCGAAGCAAACATATAGCCCAGCAACACCACCGACAACAAAGTCGCCGCCCATTGCCCGCGCACGGCCAACCACCAGCCGCGCTCATTCAGACGGCCTGCCGACGACCAAATCAGCGCCGCCACCAAACCGAACGACAACCACAACCCCACGCCCAATGCCGCCAAAGGATCAAACAGCAACACCAGCGCCAAAGCCTGCCACCAGCCCGTCCACGGCGATGAACCGCTGCCGCGCCACCACGCATAAGCAAACGCCGCCAACATCAACACACTGCGCTGCGTCGGCACGCCAAAACCCGCCAACCCCGCATACAGCAACGCCCCCAGCACACCGCCCGTCAACACCCACAATCTCGGCCGCTTCGGCACCACAGACAGCGCCCGCAGCAACAGTTTCACCAAAAAACCAAACCACACCGCCACCATCGTCACATGCAGCCCCGAAATGCTCACCAAATGCGTCAAACCCAAAGGCCGAAACGCCTGCCACAATTCCGCACGCAATGCCGATTGTTCGCCAATCCCCAATGCCCGCATCAAGCCGATGCCGTCTGAAAACTCGTGTCCGTAAAGATTCGCCTGCTGCCAATTGCGGCTGATGCGTTCACGCCACAATGTCAAATTTAGGCCGCCCGACTCCGCCAGCAACACCCTGCCCTTACCCAACGAACCCATGCCGCCCACACCATTGGCCAACGCCCAAGCCTCACGGTTGAGCCCGCGCAAATTCACTTCCCCCACCACCGGCCGCACCCGCGCCGATACCTGCCAACGGCTGCCCACCGGCCAATCACGCAGCTGATAATCCGACAACATCAAGCGATACTCACCGCCATCCTTATCCCAAGCCTTGGCCGCAAACTGCACCCGCCGCTCATCACGGCGCGGCAAATCGTCCACCACCACCGTCAACGCCACATTCTCCACCCGCGCCACCGGCCATTGCCGCGCCAATGCCGATTCCGTACGCCACACCCCATAAGCCATGCCAAGCAACATACACAACAACACCGCCGCCGGTTTCCAACGCCAAGCTGCCAATAAAATCAATCCAAACGCCGCAAGCCACGCCCACAACGGCGGCACCACAGGCAACAGGAACGACACCAATACCCCGAATGCCCAGCACGGCAATACATAACGCAACATAAATTATTTCTCTTGTAATCGTTTTTTGTTATGATAAATTAGAAATAATAGATGTGTGGGGTACTGTTAGTTTTTGCACCGGAACATCAAACCAATAAAAAAGGCTGAAATCCTGAAAAGACGTGGATTTCGGCCTTTTTTGCGTCTAAAAAA
>NZ_PDBT02000056.1:0-16484 GCF_002551535.2 Neisseria sp. N95_16 | reverse complement strand
CTGTTGTGCTTTTCGGTAACAGTAGGTTCCGTTGACGGAATGCCGTCTGATTTCCCGACTGACGGTGGCGGGATGACAACCGATGTTCTGTGCGATTTGGTTTAGGGGTAGGTTGCGGTAATGTCTGGAAATGTAGTATCTTTGGTGTGAGGTCAGTTGTGTGTAGGTCATATTGCAATCTTTCTTGTCAGGAAAGGCAGTATACTACCGCATACTGGCCTTTTCTGTTATTGGAAATTGCACTTGTTAGGCGAATGTAAGGCCGTCTGAAACCTTCTATCTCACCGATAATCTTCAGACGGCATTTCTTAATCACATCATTAAGAACGGGTTTGCAACATCCACGATTGGATACTGCGTGCATCTTTAACACGTAGTACCGAGCTTGGTGAATTCAACAAAACGATGGTCACTGGCTGGTTTTGTACATTCGCCTTCACTACCATCGAGCGGCCTGATTCACGGATATAACCCGTTTTTTGCAACTCAATATTCCATGCGCCTTCACGCACTAAGGCATTGGAATTTTTGTAATTCTGGCGACCGCGCACAGTCTGGACAGAACCATAGTTAGAAGTTGAATTTGTACGGATCAGCGGATATTTGCTGGCTGCCGCAACCAGACGGCTCAAGTCATGTGCCGTTGACACATTACGAAAATCCAAACCGGTTGGCTCATAAAAACGGCTGTTGTACATACCCAAGCTTTGCGCCTTGGCATTCATCGCCGCCACAAATGCACTCATGCCGCCCGGATAAGTGCGACCCAACGCATGCGTGGCGCGGTTTTCACTGCTCATCAGACTTAAATGCAGTAATTCACTACGCGGTAATGTAGTACCGATACTGAGCCGGCTGCCGGTACCTTTCAAGCGGTCAATCTCAGCCGGTGTAATCTCAACCATTTGATTCATGTCCAATTTGGCATCCAAAATCACAATCGCACTCATCAATTTTGAAATCGACGCAATCGGCATCACGCGGTTGGCGTTTTTCTGATACAACACTTCACCCGTGCGGTTATTCAGAATCAGCGCAGATTGCGACGACAACAACGGCCCTGCCATCATGGCTTGGGCTTCTACCTTCTCGGCTTGTGTTTCGGCAAATGCGCCCAACGGGTCTTGCTGGGTTGGGAAATTCTGTTCTAGAAACTGACCCAATACATCCATATCATTGGCAGCAGCAGGAAAAGCCGTTGCTGCAAGTGTCACACCCAAGCAGGCCGCACTTAATTTGTTACACCATTTTTTTACTGACATAGCGGTATCTTTCACGGATTTGTTACAACATTTCAATTAAAATATTCCGTCATTTTCGACAATTTTTAAAAAAATGTAAAGCAAGTCATTGAATCTTTGCGTTTGTTTGCAAGTTATCCCGCCAACCTTTCACCCAATGTCGAAATTTTCGCAACAATCCGACAGCAAATTTGATAAACCCGACGATACTTATTATACTAAGCAACTTTATCAAGAAATCATTCTAGGAAGATTTCCCTGCTGTCATATTAATATTTTAAAGAATAAAAACTATGTCTGAAGAAAAACGCTCATGCTCGTTCTGCGGCAAGTCAGAACATGAAGTCAAAAATTTGATTGAAGGCGAGCACGCTTTTATCTGTAACGAATGCGTGGAGACCTGCGGTGTCATGCTGCAAGATTCCGAGAGCGATAGCCCTGCCGAACCGGATGGCCCCAAAGCTGCTGAGAACGCCCCTCTGCCGACACCCGCCGAAATCGTAGCCAATCTCAACGATCACGTTATCGGGCAAGAACACGCAAAAAAAGCCTTGGCTGTTGCCGTTTACAACCATTACAAACGCTTGCGCCACCCTAAAGCCAACGGCAATGTTGAATTATCCAAATCCAATATCCTGCTGATCGGTCCGACCGGTTCGGGCAAGACCTTACTAGCCCAATCCTTGGCACGTAAATTGGACGTGCCTTTCGTAATGGCCGATGCCACTACCTTAACCGAAGCCGGTTATGTCGGTGAAGACGTGGAACAAATCATCACCAAGCTGCTGGGGAAATGCGATTTTGACGTCGAAAAAGCCCAGCGCGGTATTGTGTATATTGACGAAATCGACAAAATTTCCCGCAAGAGCGACAACCCGTCTATCACCCGCGACGTATCAGGTGAAGGCGTGCAACAAGCTTTGCTAAAACTGATTGAAGGCACCGTTGCCAGTGTTCCGCCGCAAGGTGGCCGTAAGCATCCGAATCAAGAATTCATCAATGTTGATACCACCAATATCCTGTTTATCTGCGGTGGCGCGTTTGCCGGCTTGGAAAAAGTCATCCGCCAACGCACGGAAAAAGGCGGCATCGGCTTTGGTGCAGCAGTACACAGCAAAGATGAAAACGTCAATATTTCCGAATTATTCGAAACCGTCGAGCCGGAAGACTTAATCAAATTTGGCCTGATTCCTGAGTTAATCGGCCGCTTGCCAGTGATCGCCACTTTGGCCGAATTAGATGAAGATGCCCTGATCAATATTCTGACCGAACCGAAAAATGCTTTGGTTAAACAATACCAAATCTTGTTCGGCATGGAAGATGTTGAATTGGAAATAGAAGAAGATGCCCTGCGCAGCATTGCCAAGCAAGCCATGGAACGCAAAACCGGCGCGCGCGGCTTACGTTCGATTGTTGAACGCTGCCTGCTCGACACCATGTATCAGCTGCCGGATTTGAAAGACGTGAAAAAAGTCGTTATTAATCAAAGCGTCATCGACAAAGGCGAAGCACCAAAATTACTGCTGGCTGACGGCAGCGAATACCAAGAGCCTAAAGCAGCAAAGAAAACGCGTAAAAGCAGCAAATAATCAGTAATATCAGATTATTGCATCAATCAGGCCGTCTGAAAAAATCTGTTGTTTAAAGTCTTACTCTACACACAGATATTTTTCAGACGGCCTAATTCTTTAATATGATAAAAAATCTTTATTACATCTTACAACAAGAGTATTTTCAATTCCTTAAAATTAGTCTATGATAATGAAGAAGGATTGTTCACAATCTTTAACGCAAATTTTTGCAATCCCTCAGAAGAAAAACACCATAAAGGAACAAAGAGATGTTAGAAGCCTATCGCAAAGCCGCTGCTGAGCGCGCTGCCCTTGGTATTCCTGCCCTCCCGCTTGATGCGCAGCAAACTGCCGATTTGATCGAGCTGTTGAAAAACCCGCCAGAAGGCGAAGGTGAATTCTTGGTTGACCTGTTGGTTAACCGCGTTCCACCGGGCGTGGATGATGCCGCCAAAGTGAAAGCCTCTTTCTTGGCTGCCGTTGCCGAAGGAAGTGCTTCCAGCCCGCTGATTTCTGCCGAATACGCGACCGAATTGCTCGGTACCATGCTCGGCGGTTACAATATTCATCCGTTAATCGAATTGCTCGACAATGACCAATTGGCGCCTATCGCAGCCAAAGGTTTGAAACACACCTTGTTGATGTTCGATTCATTCCACGACGTTCAAGAAAAAGCCGAAAAAGGCAATGCGCACGCTAAAGAAGTGTTGCAATCATGGGCTGAGGCCGAATGGTTTACTTCTCGCGAAGCTGTTCCAGAAAAAATCACCGTTACCGTATTCAAGGTTGACGGCGAAACCAACACCGACGACTTGTCTCCAGCACCTGATGCATGGAGCCGTCCTGACATCCCTCTGCATGCCTTGGCTATGCTGAAAAACCCACGCGACGGTATCAATCCTGACAAAC
Organism: Neisseria sp. N95_16; assembly: GCF_002551535.2. NCBI lineage: Bacteria > Pseudomonadati > Pseudomonadota > Betaproteobacteria > Neisseriales > Neisseriaceae > Neisseria > Neisseria sp. N95_16. Next base: position 12,763 of record NZ_PDBT02000056.1, on the reverse strand, counting down.
CGGGCGAAGTGGGTCCAATCAAATTATTGGAAGAATTGAAAGCCAAAGGTAATCCTGTTGCCTACGTTGGCGATGTAGTGGGTACCGGTTCTTCACGTAAATCAGCAACCAACTCTGTGATTTGGCACACTGGTGAAGACATTCCTTTCGTACCAAACAAACGCTTCGGCGGCGTATGCTTGGGCGGTAAAATTGCGCCGATCTTCTTTAACACTCAAGAAGACTCTGGTGCATTGCCAATCGAAGTAGATGTTTCTGCCCTGCAAATGGGTGATGTTGTCGACATCTTGCCATACGAAGGCAAAATCGTGAAAAACGGCGAAACCGTTGCCGAATTTGCGCTGAAATCTCAAGTATTGCTGGACGAAGTGCAAGCCGGTGGCCGTATTAACCTGATTATCGGCCGTGGTTTGACTGCCAAAGCACGCGAAGCTTTGGGCTTGCCTGCTTCTGATAAATTCCGCTTGCCACAAGCTCCTGCTGACAGCAAAGCCGGTTTCTCATTGGCACAAAAAATGGTGGGGCGCGCATGTGGCTTGCCTGAAGGACAAGGCGTTCGCCCGGGTACTTACTGCGAACCACGCATGACCACTGTCGGCTCTCAAGACACTACCGGCCCGATGACCCGCGACGAGCTGAAAGACTTGGCTTGCTTGGGCTTCTCTGCCGATATGGTGATGCAGTCGTTCTGTCATACCGCAGCTTATCCGAAACCGGTTGACGTACGCACCCACAAAGAATTGCCTGAGTTCATCTCTACTCGCGGCGGTGTCTCTCTGCGTCCGGGTGACGGCGTGATCCACTCATGGCTGAACCGTTTGCTGTTGCCTGATACAGTCGGCACCGGCGGCGACTCACACACCCGCTTCCCAATCGGTATTTCATTCCCTGCCGGTTCTGGCTTGGTAGCCTTTGCTGCGGCAACTGGCGTGATGCCTTTGGATATGCCTGAGTCTGTATTGGTACGCTTCAGCGGTAAACTGCAACCGGGCGTAACCTTGCGTGACTTGGTGAACGCGATTCCATTGTATGCCATCAAAGACGGTTTGCTGACTGTTGCCAAAGCCGGTAAGAAAAACATCTTCTCTGGCCGCATCTTGGAAATTGAAGGTTTACCTGATCTGAAAGTTGAGCAAGCGTTTGAATTGTCTGATGCTTCTGCTGAGCGTTCAGCAGCCGGCTGTACCGTGAAACTGAACAAAGAGCCAATCATCGAATACATGACGTCTAACATCGTGTTGATGAAAAACATGATCGCCGATGGTTATGAAGATGCCCGCACTTTGGAACGCCGCATTAAAGCCATGGAAGCTTGGTTGGCTGATCCACAATTGTTGGAAGGCGATGCCGATGCCGAATACGCAGCGGTTATCGAAATCAACATGGGCGACATCAAAGAGCCAATCATTGCCTGCCCTAATGACCCAGACGATGTATGCTTCATGTCTGAAAAATCAGGCACCGTGATTGACGAAGTGTTTATCGGTTCTTGTATGACCAACATCGGTCACTTCCGTGCCGCTTCTAAATTGCTGGAAGGCAAAACCGATACTCCGGTTCGTTTGTGGATTGCACCGCCGACTAAGATGGACGCGAAACAATTGTCCGACGAAGGTCACTACGGCGTATTAGGCCGCGCAGGTGCGCGTATGGAAATGCCGGGCTGCTCATTGTGTATGGGTAACCAAGCACAAGTACGCGAAGGCGCGACTGTGATGTCTACTTCCACCCGTAACTTCCCGAACCGCTTGGGTAAAAACACCAACGTGTTCTTGGGTTCGGCAGAATTGGCCGCAATTTGTTCGAAACTGGGCAAAATCCCAACCATCGAAGAATACCAAGCCAACATCGGTATCATCGATGAAAACGGTGATCAAATCTACCGCTACATGAACTTCAACGAAATCGCCAGCTACAACGAAGTTGCCGAAAAAGTGAATGTATAATTAGCGTAGGCTAAACCATCAAAGGCCGTCTGAAAGTATTTGCTTTCAGACGGCCTTTTAGTTTGATTGTGATTAATCAATCAGTCATGATGGCTTAACGCATAAAATTTAAAGCCGTCTGAAACCATATGTTTCAGACGGCTTTTTTACATCATAAAAATGCAAGTTACATCTTAATGATTAATCTGCAGTCAACACCACTTTCATCGCTTGATTTTCAGAAGCATGTTTGAATACATCATACGCCTCTTCCAATTCGCTGAATTTGAAGCGGTGGGTAATCATCTTGGTATAATCTACCGAGCTGGTCGAGATCGCTTTCAACAGCATTTCAGTGGTATTGCTGTTCACCAAGCCGGTGGTAATGGCAAGGTTTTTGATCCACAGTTTTTCCAGTTTGAAATCAACTGACTGAGCGTGCACACCCACTACCGCAATGTGTCCACCCGGTTTCACGATTTCTTGGCACATTTCCCAAGTAGCCGGAATACCCACTGCTTCAATCGCGCAATCTACACCGTCTTCGCCGACAATATCGAATACTTGTTTTTCCACATTGCCTGAGCTTGGGTTGATCACATGGGTTGCGCCCAGCTCTTTCGCCATTTTCAGGCGGTTTTCGTCCATATCGCACACAATCAATGCAGCAGGGCTATACAGCTGTGCGGTCAGCAAAGCAGACATACCCACAGGGCCGGCACCCGCGATAAACACGGTATCGCCCGGTTTTACATCACCATATTGCACACCGATTTCATGCGCGGTCGGCAGCGCATCGCTCAACAACAAAGCCACTTCATCATTTACCGAATCAGGCAATGGAATCAAGCTGTTGTCTGCATAAGGCGTACGCACATATTCGGCTTGTGTGCCGTCAATCATGTAGCCCAAAATCCAACCACCGTTGCGGCAGTGTGAATAAAGTTGTTTTTTACAGTTGTCGCAAGTACAGCATTTGCTCACGCAAGAGATGATGACCTTGTCGCCCGCTTTGATATTTTTTACAGCCGAGCCCACTTCCTCTACAATGCCTACACCCTCATGACCGAGAATGCGGCCATCGGCAACTTCTGGGTTTTTGCCTTTCCAAATACCCAAGTCGGTACCGCAAATCGTGGTTTTAACGATTTTTACCACTGCATCGGTCGGGTCGATAATCTCAGGGCGCGGTTTTTCTTCAAAACGGATATCGTTCGCTCCGTGGTACACCATAGCTTTCATAGTACAACTCCTTTTATTGTTTGATGAAACGAAAAAAGATGAAACTTCGAATGACGGCATACCCTATTTATAGCCCTACTACTAATGAAAGTCAATTTCAGTTTTGTTACATGTTATAATATAACACATTGTTTTTAAACTATTTTTGATACAACGCAAACTCTCCTGATTCAGTCTGAAGCCATGTCCCAATCCGCTACTTTTTCCAATCGCCTTATTCAATGGCAACGCCAACATGGCCGCCATCATCTGCCTTGGCAAGTCAAAGATCCTTATGCTGTTTGGCTGTCGGAAATCATGCTCCAGCAAACGCAAGTTGCTACCGTATTAGATTATTATCCGCGCTTTTTAAACCGCTTTCCCGATGTCGAAAGCTTAGCCAATGCTGCCGAAGATGAGGTTTTATCGCTTTGGGCAGGTTTGGGCTATTACAGCCGCGCGCGTAATTTACGCAAAGCGGCCAAGCAGGTAGTGGCACAATTCAGCGGTGAATTTCCGCAAACACGCCTTGAATTGGAAACCCTATGCGGGGTCGGCCGCAGCACTGCCGCCGCCATTTCCGCTTTCGCCTTCAACCAACGCGAAACCATCTTAGACGGCAACGTCAAACGTGTGCTGTGCCGCGTGTATGCGCTTGACGGCAATCCACAAGACAAAAAATTCGAAAAGCAGCTCTGGCAGCTTGCCGAAAGCCTGTTGCCGTCTGAAAGCGGAGATATACCTGCTTATATCCAAGGCTTGATGGATTTGGGCGCAACTGTGTGCAAACGCACCAAACCGCTGTGCCACGAATGCCCGATGAACGACATTTGCGAAGCCAAAAAGCAAAACCGTATTGCCGAACTGCCGCGCAAAAAAACAGCGGTTGAAGTGCATACCCTGCCGCTGTATTGGCTGATTGTGCGCAACCAAGCCAAGCAAATTCTGCTACACAAACGCCCGGCCAAAGGCATCTGGGGCGGCCTATATTGCGTGCCGTGTTTTGAAAATTTGGCCGATTTACAACAATACGCCCAAGTCCTTAATCTGGATTCAGACGGCCTTAATGAAGAAGCCACATTCACCCACCACCTGACTCATCGCCTCTTGATGATTACCCCGTTTACCACAGACGAAAGGCCGTCTGAAAACGTTTCAGACGGCCTCTGGGTCGCACAAGAAGATTTGGCTGATTACGGACTCCCCAAACCTTTATTAAACTATCTCAATCAAGCACAAAAGAGCCTGTTTTAATATTGCTGGTTTAATGCAATAAAAAGGCCGTCTGAAGTTCAGACGGCCTTTATTCAAGCTATTGACTTACAAAACAGATTTCACGGTTGCAACCACATTCTCAGTAGTAAAGCCGAATTCTTTAAACAGCAATTCTGCCGGAGCCGATTCGCCGAAGCGGTCGAGGCCGACTACTTTGCCATTTAAGCCGACATACTTGTACCAACCATCGGTCACGCCTGCTTCTACGGCAACGCGCGGCAGATTAGCCGGTAATACGCTGGCTTGGTAAGCGGCATCTTGGCGGTCGAATGCGTTGGTTGACGGCATAGACACCACGCGCACAGCGATGCCTTCTTCAGCCAAAGCCGCTTGCGCGTTCAAAGCCAATTCGACTTCCGAACCGGTGGCAATGATCACGGCTTTGGCTTCGCCTTGGGCTTCGCTGATCACATAGCCGCCGCGTTGGATATTCTCCAACTGCTCATCGCTGCGTTGCAGAAATTTCAGGTTTTGACGGCTGAAAATCAGGCTACTTGGGTGGTCGGCTGCTTTCACTGCTTCTGCCCATGCCACGAGCGATTCGGCGGTGTCGCAAGGGCGCCATACGTCCATGTTCGGAATCAGACGCAAGGTAGCGGTTTGCTCAACCGGTTGGTGGGTCGGGCCGTCTTCACCCAAGCCGATAGAATCGTGGGTAAACACGAAAATCGGGTTGATTTTCATCAGGGCTGCCATGCGCAAGGCGTTGCGTTGGTATTCGCTGAACATCAGGAAAGTCGCGCCAAACGGTTTCACACCGCCGTGCAGCGCCAAGCCGTTCATGATGGCGCCCATGCCGAATTCGCGCACGCCGTAATGCACATAGTTGCCGCCGTTTTGAGCGGTCACGGCTTTGCTGTTTGACCAGTCGGTCAAGTTAGAAGGCGTTAAGTCTGCTGAGCCGCCGACAAATTCCGGCAATACTTTGGCCAAGGTTTCGATGCTGTTTTGGCTGGCTTTGCGGGTGGCGATGGTTTCGGCTTTGTCGCACACTTCTTTCAAGGCCGTCTGAACATAAGCGTCGAAGTCTTTCGGCAATTCTTTGTCCATGCGGCGCACGAATTCAGCGGCTTCTTCAGGGAAGCGGCTTTGGTATTCGGCAAACAATTTGTTCCATTCGTTTTCCAGTTGCGCACCTTTTTCTTTGGCATCCCAACCTTCATACACTTCTTGCGGCACTTCAAACGCGGCGTGCGTCCAGCCCAAGTGTTTGCGCGTGGCTTCGATTTCGTCTGCGCCCAATGGTGCGCCGTGGGTTTTGTGGCTGCCTTCTTTAGTGGCTGCGCCTTTACCGATTAAGGTTTTGCAGCAGATGATAGAAGGTTTGCCGGTTTCGGCGCGAGCGGCATCAATGGCCGTCTGAATCGCAGCGGTATCGTGGCCGTTAACATTCGGCACCACATGCCAGCCGTAGCTTTCAAAGCGTTGTGGAATGTCTTCGGTAAACCAGCCGTCAACTTTACCGTCGATGGAAATGTTGTTGTCATCATACAAAACAATCAACTTGCCCAAGCCCAAAGTACCGGCCAGCGAGCAGGCTTCGTGTGACACGCCTTCCATCAAGCAGCCGTCACCCAAGAACACATAGGTGTAGTGATCGACGATGTCCAAGCCGTCTTTGTTGAACTCAGCGGCCAAGATTTTTTCCGCCAGAGCCATGCCGACTGCGTTGGCAATACCTTGACCCAACGGGCCGGTGGTGGTTTCCACGCCGTCGGTGTAGCCGTATTCCGGGTGACCCGGTGTTTTGCTGTGCAATTGGCGGAAATTTTTCAAATCTTCAATAGAAACGTCGTAACCGGTCAGATGCAACAGGCTGTATAAAATCATCGACGCGTGGCCGTTCGACAACACAAAGCGGTCACGGTTGTAGAATTTTGGATTGGCAGGATTGTGGTTGAGATATTGCGTCCACAAAACTTCGGCCATTTCAGCCATGCCCATCGGCGCACCCGGGTGGCCGGAGTTGGCTTTTTGTACCGCGTCTGCGGAAAGGAAGCGGATTGCGTTTGCCAGTTGTGACATCAGTACCTTCTTTCTTTTAAAGATGTGAATATGGGGAAACGGTTTGAATTATCGCTTGATTTTGCAAGGCTTTCAAGCACAGTATTGCGACAAAGCAAAAGGCCATCTGAAAACTATGCAGAAAATTTTCAGACGGCCTATTAAGCTTAGTAAATGGTTTTACGGCCTGCATTCAGTGTTTCAGCAATATCGTCAGCCAAACGTGCGCAATCAGCCAAATCCAGATTACTAAAGGTAATGCGCACCGAGCCACGTTTGGCAAAGTGAAATGCCGCGCAGCTTTGCACCGCCCAACCTTTCGCCGCTAAAAACTGAATCACCTGCGCTTCATTGGCGACCGGCAGCCAAATATGGAAACCTTCGCCATTTTTGCCTAAAGGGAAAATTCCGTGTTGATTTAAGCATGCAAACAAGGTTTGGCGGCGGATACGGTAGTTTTCCGAAATCTCATGCATGGCCTCGCCTTCCAGCTGCTGCCACAATTGCCAAGTCAAATGCTGCAGAATTTTGCTGATCCAGCGCGGGCCCAAAGCAAAACGTTTTTTCATGGCATGCAGGATATTGCTGTTACCCGCTGCAATCGCTATGCGCGCATCAGTACCAAGAAATTTACTGGTAGACGTGGTGTACATCCACTCGCCTTCAAAACCTTGCATGCCGTAAAAAGGCTGCTGGCTCAAAGCCGCCCAGTGGTCATCGACAATCAGCAAGGCATCACGCTGATTTAAAAATGCCTGCCATTGCTGCCAACGCGCTTGGCTGTAATTAATACCGGTCGGGCTGTGCGCGCGCGGCGTGAGAATCACCACGGAAAAATCATCGTTCAATTGCTCGGGTATCACCGCGCCCTCATCATCCATCTGCAAAGGCACGGCCTCTAAGCGCAAAGTTGCCAACAAAGCCGGCAGCGGCGGCCAGCATGGATCTTCAATCAAGACTTTACTGCCGCTGATGCAGCGCTGCATCAGAATGCGCTCCATAATATCCAAGCTGCTCGAAAGCAGCATCACTTCGCTCTCAATGCCAATATGTTCGGCCAACCAATTTTTGAGAAATTTCATCAATTCAGGGTGGTCGCCATAATTGCCCACATCCGCATTCAAACTGTAATGTTCCAACAAATCCGATGCCAAAGGTGGCAACAAACGGCGATCGACATTGCCCGAAGCCAAATCGACCAAGCCTTGCGGAATGGCAGTTTCGCTGTGCAGAATTTCGGTTTTATGCGGCACAAAGCTGCCACGGCGGCCGTCGGTATCGATAATACCGGCATCGCGCAATTGTTTGTAAGCGGCGGATACCGTATTGGGATTGACACCCAATTCATCAGCCAAACTGCGCACCGTCGGCAAACGGTAGCCTTCAGGCCACACTTTACGGCGGATAAGCTGCTCGATAGATTGGGCAATATTGACAGCGGTATTGCCTTTAGGTTTTAATTGAGTCATACAAAGCTTTTTTTGCATTAGTTCAAAAAATATTAGATGAATTTCTACAAATTAGCAAGTGGTTTGGTCGGCAGGAACGGCAGAAAATGTTATGATTATAAAGTTCCCGCTGCAAAACATTTTCAGATGGCCTAGGCCGTCTGAAATGGAATTGCCACACCCACTACCACGATTAAAAATATATTGATATTAAGGAACAAGCTATGTCTGCCGAAGAAAAACCAACACCGGCCGCCGAACCCGAACATCATGCCAGCGAGCCGCAAGCCGAGCCGGAAAAAGACGGTCAAGCGCAAGCTAAAGCGGAAAAATTAACACCGCCAAAACCTGCCAAACTGAAATCGGCTGCGATTCAAATTCATCCGGTGGGCGAACGCATTCACCCGAAAAAAGCCGAAGGCCGCTTTGCCAAGTTGCGTATTGCCGCGGTATTGGCGACGCAATTTGTGTTCTATATTGTGCCTTGGTTTAATTGGTCAGACCGCCAAGCGGTATTGTTCAACATTCCCGACCGCCATTTCTATATCTTTGGTTTATCGTTGGGTATGGGTGACTTGATTTACCTGGCATTATTGCTGATGATTTGCGCCTTCGGTCTGTTCTGGTGGACAACCATCGCCGGCCGCTTGTGGTGCGGTTATTCTTGCCCGCAAACGGTTTACACCGAAATCATGCTGTGGATAGACCATTTAGTCGAGGGTGACCGCAACAAACGTTTAAAGCTCGAGAAATTGCCGTGGAATTTCACCAAAATCCGCATCAAAGCCACTAAATACCTGCTGATTTTCCTATTCTGCGCATGGACGGGTATTACCTTTGCCGGTTGGTTTAACCCGATTCGCGAATTTGTACCGGCATTGTTTAATGGTTCAGCTGGTGGCGGTGCCATGTTTGCCGCGGCCTTCTACGGCTTCATGACCTTCTTCATGGCGCACATCATGCGCGAAAAAGTGTGTTTACACATGTGTCCTTACGCACGTTTCCAAAGTGCCATGTTTGACAAAGACACGCTGATTATTTCTTATGATTACGAACGTGGCGAACCGCGTGGCGCGCGTAAGAAAAGCGTTTCCCGCGAAGAAACCCCATTGGGTGACTGTATTAACTGTAATATGTGCGTGCAAGTGTGTCCGGTCGGCATCGACATCCGCGACGGCCTGCAATACCAATGTATCGGCTGCGCCGCCTGTATTGATGCCTGTGATGAAATCATGGATAAAATGAGCTATCCGCGCGGCCTGATCCGCTACACCACCGAGGGCGCACTAGAGCATGAATATCCTGAATCCGACATCAAGAAACGCTTGAAACGCCCACGCGTGGCCGGTTATGGTGCCATATTGGCTGTTGTGATTATTGCCTTTATTACTGGCCTTTCCACCCGTAAAATGGTCGAAGTGGATATCTTAAAAGACCGCGGCGTAATGGTTCGTGAAAACAACCAAGGCTGGCTGGAAAATGCGTATAATCTGCGCATCATCAACAACAGCGAATACGACCAAGTCTTAACCGCCAGCGTAAAAGGCTTTGAAGAAATCGCATTAACCGGCCTACCGGAAGAAGGCTTGAAACTGCCTGCCCGCGAAACCATTACCATTCCGGTACAAGTATCCACCATTCCGGAATATGCCGACAAAGGCAGCCACCCTATTGAATTTATCTTCGTTTACCAAGAATCAGGTAAAGCCGATTCGGATAAAGTGGTGATTGAAGAAGAAGCAACCTTTATCGGAGAATAATGTGTCGCAGAAAAAAAATGTACAACCTTGGTATAAAAACTTCTGGCCGTGGTTTTTGATGGTCGGTCCGATTTTTGTGGTCATCGCCAGCGTATCCATGTTTTTTGTGGCCAAGCAAAACATGACAGACTTGGTATCTGACGATTACTACAAAGACGGCAAACACATCGAAATCGAATTACAGCGCGATGAAGAAGCAGTCAAACGCCACATTCAGGCGCAGGTATTAATCAGCCCAGATATGGATAAAGCCAAAGTGTTTGTCAGCGGCGATTTCGACACCAAGCAGACGGTTCAACTACAATTGTTGCACCCTGCCAAAAAAGCGGAAGATCAAACCATTACGCTTAAAGCAGTAGACAGCAACAGTTCAGCCGAGCGCATGGAATACGATGCCGTATTCAAGCCTTTACCTGCGACCAATCACTGGTATGTGCGTGTGGCCGATGAAGCCGGTATCTGGCGTGTGGAAGACAAATGGATTACCAGCCAAGGCAATGCCATTAATCTGACCCCGATGGATAAATTATTCGGCACGGATAACGCCCAATAAAAATCAAGGCCGTCTGAAAGCACAGTTTTCAGACGACCTTCTCTTTAAAACTCGCCCACCATCCACCATATTATCTTTTATGTTTCACTTTACCGCCCATCCATGAGCCAACCCAAGCCCAAAGGTTTACGCCAAAAACTACCCAACCGCCAGCAGATTTTCGCATCACGCTGGAGCAAGCCTTTTGCGCCTTTGTTCGACAAACCCTATTTCTGGACACTCAATCGCCGCCAAGCTGCGGTATCGGTTGCCGTGGGTATGTTTTGCGGTTTAATGCCCGGCCCCACGCAAATGCTGAGCGCGCTTATTGTCGCCTATTTTTTACGCACAAACCTACCGGTAGCTGTATTCAGCACGCTCTACACCAACCCCATCACCTATATGCCGCTTTATTATGCCGCCTACAAAATCGGTTCGTTGATTTTGGGCGTGGAAGCTGCCGATTCTCTAGAATTTCCAAGCTGGTCGGATACGTATTTTTTCAGCGAACTCGGTACTTGGCTGCTGGGTGCGGGCAAACCATTGCTGGTCGGGGTGCCTGTTTTGGGTTCGATTTTGGCTGTGATTGGTTATGTCGCCGTATTGATCGGCTGGCGACTGCGCACCCAATACCATTGGCGCAAACGAAAGGAAGCGCGTGAGTAAGCATTGGCGGCGTTTGACAGCAAACGAAATCGAAATAGCGCGCCGCGTTTTTTCAGACGGCATCGATTATGCGCGCGTCAAAATCTATCGCGGCATTCCCTATCTGCCCAACATCAATGTAGCCATTGCGCCCAACGGCCACATTTATTTTCCGCGACAAAACTGCCCTGCCGATTTTGCTCTGGCCGGCCACAGCCATCAAATGTGGCTGATTCACGAGCTCACTCATGTTTGGCAGCATCAGCTGGGTTTCAAAACATGGTATGCCGGTATATTGCTGATGGCCGTCGGTGGCTATGTTCGCCGCAAAGCCTATGTGTATCCCTCGCCACACAGCATCCAACACTTCAGCGACTTAAATATGGAGCAGCAAGCCGACCTTCTTGCCCACTATTATGCCGCGCGTTATTTACCACATAATCCGCATAGCCACCACCTGCCTGCTTTTCAGACGGCCCTACATGATTTTTTAGATAATCCTTCACAGCGCCAGTTACTGCCGCGTTATCGACGTTTCATGATTATCTAAACCTATTTGAATAATCCAGCGCCTAGTGGCGGAATTTTTACCCTCAGAAATTATCGGTAGTCAATGAAATTCGCTATAATAGCCAACTTGATATCAAGCGAACCACCAGCCTACCGAAAAGGTCGCCAAATGCCTTGGAATATTCCCATTCTTCTCACTTGGATGCGCGTTTTGCTCATTCCCGTGTTTACCGTACTCTTTTATCTGCCGGAAAACTGGATAGACCCGCAAACCGTCAACTGGACAGCCGCCATCATTTTTGCCGTGGCCGCTATTACCGACTGGTTTGATGGCTTTTTAGCGCGTCTATGGAAGCAAACCTCCGACTTCGGCGCGTTTCTCGACCCGGTTGCCGACAAACTGATGGTCGCCGTTGCCCTGCTGCTGCTGGTTAGTCTTGACCGCACTTACGTCATCTTCGCCATGATCATCATTGGTCGCGAAATCACCATTTCCGCACTGCGCGAATGGATGGCACAAATGGGACGGCGCAACAGCGTGGCCGTTGCCACCATCGGGAAATTAAAAACCACCGCGCAAATGGCCGCCATCTTATTGCTGCTCATCGGCTTGCCTAATTTTCACGGCCTCGACTTAATCATGATTGGTAACATGTTGATGTTTATCGCATCCGTGCTTACACTTTGGTCGATGTTCTATTACCTGAAAATGGCTTGGAAAGAAATGGCGCAAAAAAGTTAAAAAAAATGGCACAAACAGCTTGACGATCGGAAGCAAATCCATAATAATAGTGTCTTCCTTGTTACAGCGCGTAACAATCGGATTAAATTTGAGCGGGAATAGCTCAGTTGGTAGAGCGCAACCTTGCCAAGGTTGAGGTCGCGAGTTCGAGACTCGTTTCCCGCTCCATTCATCTGCTTACATTTATCCTGCGGGAATAGCTCAGTTGGTAGAGCGCAACCTTGCCAAGGTTGAGGTCGCGAGTTCGAGACTCGTTTCCCGCTCCAAAATAACAAAGTTGTTTGAAATAGAGCAACTTTTTGATTATGGCGGGATAGCAAAGTGGTTATGCAGCGGATTGCAAATCCGTCTACGCCGGTTCGATTCCGACTCCCGCCTCCACTTCAATAGTTTTATTCCGATAAAACTATTGCCCGGGTGGTGAAATAGGTAGACACAACGGACTTAAAATCCGTCGACCCTAAACAGGTCGTGCCGGTTCGATTCCGGCTCCGGGCACCACCACTCATTTTTATTCCTGCTTATTCAGGAAACCAATATAAAAAAGCCGTCTGAAAAAATCAGACGGCTTTTATGTTATGTTGTTCTGGATGCTGTTTTGTAATAAATATGGGGCTTAGGAAGCAAAAATATTAAATTGGGTTATTTCGAAGCATCTTCATTAATATTTTACCTAAATCTTCATGCCGGTGGTTAAACCT
>NZ_PDBT02000055.1:0-16976 GCF_002551535.2 Neisseria sp. N95_16 | reverse complement strand
TCCATTCTTCGCTAACTACCGTCCACAATTCTACTTCCGTACGACTGACGTTACCGGTGCGGTAACTTTGGAAGAAGGCGTAGAAATGGTAATGCCGGGTGAAAACGTAGCCATCACTGTTGAACTGATTGCGCCAATCGCGATGGAAGAAGGTTTGCGTTTTGCGATTCGTGAAGGTGGCCGTACCGTAGGTGCCGGTGTTGTTTCTTCTATCATTGCTTAATAAAGGATATCGATAAATGGCAAACCAAAAAATCCGTATCCGTTTGAAAGCTTATGATTACAGCTTGATCGACCGTTCTGCCCAAGAAATCGTTGAAACTGCTAAACGCACTGGTGCTGTGGTAAAAGGTCCGATTCCTTTGCCAACCAAAATTGAGCGTTTTAACATCTTGCGCTCTCCACATATGAACAAAACTTCACGTGAGCAATTGGAAATCCGCACCCACTTGCGTCTGATGGACATCGTGGACTGGACTGACAAAACGACTGATGCACTGATGAAGCTGGACTTGCCGGCCGGTGTTGATGTAGAAATCAAAGTTCAATAATCATTGCTTTGAAAACCGAATGGGTAAAACCATTCGGTTTTATTCTATATGTGTTTATAGCATAATGCCGTCTGAAAGAGGGTTGTCGTAATTTTCAGACGGCCTTTTTGATGAAAACGCTAAGTTTTTATTGATATTTTTTGGAAAAGCGGTTTATAATAGCGGACTTGGTACATCTGTACCAAGTTTTTTATCTTTGTCCGAAGACAAGCCAATCGTAGCTTGTCCCTTTACTAAAAGGAAAATAATCATGACTTTAGGTCTGGTTGGGCGCAAAGTTGGTATGACCCGCGTGTTTAACGAACAGGGTGTTTCTGTTCCGGTAACCGTTTTGGATATGTCTGCTAACCGCGTTACACAAGTAAAATCCAAAGATACTGACGGCTACATTGCCGTACAAGTTACCTTTGGTCAGAAAAAAGCGAATCGTGTCAACAAAACTGAAGCCGGTCACTTTGCAAAAGCAGGTGTTGAAGCTGGTCGCGGTTTGATTGAATTTGCTTTGACTGAAGAAAAGCTGGCTGAATTAAAAGCTGGTGATGAAATCACTGTTGCAATGTTTGAAGTAGGTCAATTGGTTGATGTAACCGGTACCTCTAAAGGTAAAGGTTTCTCTGGTACCATCAAACGTCATAACTTTGATTCTCAACGTACCTCTCACGGTAACTCGCGTTCGCACCGTGTTCCTGGTTCTATCGGTATGGCTCAAGACCCTGGTCGCGTATTCAAAGGTAAGCGCATGGCCGGTCAATACGGTAATACCAAATCAACCGTTCAAAAATTGGAAGTTGTGCGTGTAGACACTGAGCACCAATTGCTGTTGGTTAAAGGTGCGGTTCCTGGTTCGGTTAACAGTGATGTCGTGGTACGTCCAAGCGTGAAAGTAGGTGCGTAATGGAATTAAAAGTTATTGACGCTAAAGGACAGGTTTCAGGCAGCTTGGCTGTTTCTGACGCTTTGTTTGCTCGCGAATACAATGAAGCATTGGTGCATCAGCTTGTAAATGCGTTTTTGGCAAATGCCCGCTCAGGCAACCGTTCGCAAAAGACCCGTGCTGAAGTAAAACACTCAACCAAAAAGCCATGGCGCCAAAAAGGCACTGATCGTGCCCGTTCAGGTATGACTTCATCTCCATTGTGGCGTAAGGGCGGTCGTGCATTCCCGAACAAACCTGATGAAAACTTCACTCAAAAAGTAAACCGTAAAATGTACCGTGCCGGTATGGCGACTATTTTGTCTCAATTGGCTCGTGACGAACGTTTGTTTGCGATCGATGCATTGAATGCAAATACGCCTAAAACCAAAGAATTCGCTGAACAAGTGAAAAATTTGGGTTTGGAGCAAGTGCTGTTTGTAACCAAACAGTTGGATGAGAATGTTTACTTGGCTTCACGCAACTTACCGAATGTGCTGGTTTTGGAAGCTCAGCAAGTAGATCCTTACAGCTTGTTGCGTTACAAAAAAGTAATCATGACTAAAGATGCGGTTGCACAATTAGAGGAGCAATGGGTATGAATCAACAACGTTTGACTCAAGTGATTTTGGCACCTATCGTTTCTGAAAAAAGCAACGTATTGGCTGAAAAACGTAATCAAATGACGTTTAAAGTATTGGCAAATGCAACCAAACCTGAAATCAAAGCAGCTGTTGAATTGCTGTTTGGTGTGGAAGTTGCTTCTGTGACTACTGTTACCATTAAAGGTAAAACTAAACGTTTTGGTCGTGCTTTGGGCCGTCGCAGCGATGTTAAAAAAGCTTACGTAAGCTTGGCTGCTGGTCAAGAGTTGAATTTGGACGCCGCTGCTGCAGCTGCAGAATAAGGAATATAGAAAATGGCAATCGTTAAAATGAAGCCAACTTCTGCAGGTCGTCGCGGCATGGTTCGCGTAGTTGCAGAAGGCTTGCACAAAGGTGCGCCTTATGCGCCTTTGTTGGAAAAGAAACATTCTACTGCCGGTCGTAACCACAATGGTCACATCACCACCCGTCATAAAGGTGGCGGCCATAAACAACACTACCGTGTAGTTGACTTTAAACGTAATAAAGACGGTATCCCTGCAAAAGTAGAGCGTATTGAGTACGATCCTAACCGTACTGCTTTTATCGCTTTGTTGTGCTATGCAGACGGTGAGCGTCGTTACATCATTGCTCCGCGCGGCATTCAAGCGGGTGCGGTACTGGTTTCTGGTGCGGAAGCTGCGATTAAAATTGGTAATACTTTACCAATCCGCAACATCCCTGTCGGTACCACTATTCACTGTATCGAAATGAAGCCGGGTAAAGGTGCGCAAATTGCACGTTCTGCCGGCGCTTCTGCCGTATTGTTGGCAAAAGAAGGTGTATACGCTCAAGTACGTTTGCGTTCAGGTGAGGTGCGTAAAATCCACGTTGACTGCCGTGCTACTATCGGCGAAGTGGGTAACGAAGAGCAAAGCCTGAAAAAAATCGGTAAAGCCGGTGCCAATCGCTGGCGCGGTATCCGTCCTACTGTCCGCGGTGTTGTGATGAACCCTGTTGATCACCCTCACGGTGGTGGTGAAGGCCGTACTGGTGAAGCGCGCGAACCAGTTAGCCCATGGGGTACTCCTGCCAAGGGTTACCGTACTCGTAATAACAAACGCACGGATAATATGATTGTTCGTCGTCGTTACTCAAATAAAGGTTAATTAATATGGCTCGTTCATTGAAAAAAGGCCCATATGTAGACCTGCATTTGCTGAAAAAAGTAGATGCTGCTCGTGCAAGCAACGACAAGCGCCCAATTAAAACTTGGTCGCGCCGTTCTACCATTTTGCCTGATTTTATCGGTTTGACTATTGCTGTACACAATGGCCGTACTCACGTGCCTGTATTCATCAGCGATAACATGGTCGGTCACAAATTAGGTGAGTTCTCATTGACCCGTACCTTTAAAGGCCATTTGGCTGATAAAAAGGCTAAAAAGAAATAAGGTGAATCATGAGAGTAAATGCACAACATAAAAATGCCCGTATTTCAGCTCAAAAAGCTCGCTTGGTAGCTGATTTGATCCGTGGTAAAGACGTTGCCCAAGCTTTGAATATCTTGACTTTCAGCCCTAAAAAAGGTGCGGAGTTGATTAAAAAAGTTTTGGAATCAGCTATTGCGAATGCCGAACACAATAATGGTGCGGACATTGATGAGCTGAAAGTGGTAACCATCTTCGTTGACAAAGGCCCAAGCTTGAAACGGTTCCAAGCTCGTGCAAAAGGTCGCGGTAACCGCATTGAAAAACAAACTTGTCATATTAATGTGACAGTGGGCAACTAAGGAAAAGCTATGGGACAAAAGATTAACCCTACAGGCTTTCGCCTGGCGGTAACTAAAGACTGGTCTTCAAAATGGTTTGCTAAAAGCAACGAGTTTGCGACTGTGCTGAAACAAGATATCGATGTTCGTAATTACCTGCGTGCCCGTTTGGCAAATGCCTCTGTAGGTCGCGTAGTTATTGAGCGTCCTGCTAAATCTGCACGTATTACCATTCACTCGGCTCGTCCAGGTGTGGTAATCGGTAAAAAAGGTGAGGACATCGAAATCTTGAAACGTGATTTGCAAGCCTTGATGGGTGTGCCTGTTCACGTGAATATCGAAGAAATCCGTAAACCTGAATTGGACGCACAAATCATTGCAGACAGTATTGCTCAGCAATTGGAAAAACGTGTTCAATTCCGCCGTGCAATGAAACGTTCTATGCAAAACGCGATGCGTGCTGGTGCTAAAGGCATCAAAATCATGACTTCTGGCCGTCTGAATGGTGCAGACATCGCACGTAGCGAATGGTACCGTGAAGGCCGTGTGCCTTTGCATACTTTGCGTGCAAACGTTGATTATGCGACTAGTGAAGCCAACACTACTTATGGCGTGTTAGGTCTGAAAGTTTGGGTTTACACTGAAGGCAACGATAAAGCTGCCGCAAAACCTGAGCAAGAGAAGAAACAAAGAAAGGCAGGTGGTCGTCATGCTGCAGCCAACTAGACTGAAATACCGTAAACAGCACAAAGGCCGTAACACCGGTATCGCTACTCGCGGTAACAAAGTAAGTTTCGGCGAATTTGGTTTGAAAGCAGTAGGTCGTGGCCGTTTAACTGCTCGTCAAATCGAAGCTGCACGTCGTACGATGACTCGTCACATTAAACGTGGCGGTCGTATTTGGATTCGTGTATTCCCTGACAAACCGATTACTGAAAAACCTATTCAAGTTCGTATGGGTGGCGGTAAAGGTAATGTTGAATATTACGTTGCTGAAATCAAACCAGGCAAAGTTTTGTATGAAATGGATGGCGTACCAGAAGCATTAGCTCGTGAAGCTTTTGAATTGGCTGCGGCAAAATTGCCTATTCCTACAACCTTTGTAGTAAGACAGGTAGGTCAATAATGAAAGCAAATGAATTGAAAGACAAATCTGTTGAGCAATTGAATGCTGATTTGCTTGACTTGTTGAAAGCACAATTTGGTTTGCGTATGCAAAATGCCACTGGTCAGTTGGGTAAACCAAGTGAATTAAAACGTGTGCGTCGCGATATTGCTCGTATTAAAACCATTTTAACTGAAAAAGGTGCTAAGTAATGAGCGTAGAAAAAAATGTTCGTACTTTGCAAGGCAAAGTGGTAAGCGACAAAATGGATAAAACCGTAACCGTATTGGTTGAACGTAAAGTGAAACATCCTTTGTACGGTAAGATTATTCGTTTGTCTTCCAAAGTTCATGCTCATGATGAAAACAATGAGTATGGCATTGGTGACATCGTGGTAATCGCGGAATCTCGTCCATTGTCAAAAACCAAATCTTGGGTTGTTAAAGAGCTGGTTGAGAAGGCGCGTACTGTTTAATTTTTGATACAGTAATGCACTTATAAGAAACGAAGTCTTGCAGCAAATCTAATTTGCGTGTAAACTTCGTTTCTTATCTTTCAGTTTCTTCTGAAAGTTTCTTCCCGTCGGGATCCAAGACTGGTTTACTAGAACCGCGAAGGTTTCATGTGATAGTAACTTAACACTAAGTTATGAGTCAGATGAAAAAGGTAAATTAAGTTGGTTAATTTAAAGGTAATAACATGATTCAAATGCAGACCATCTTAGATGTGGCTGATAACTCTGGTGCGCGTCGCGTTATGTGCATCAAAGTATTGGGCGGATCTAAGCGTCGCTATGCTTCGGTTGGCGATATTATTAAAGTTGCAGTTAAAGATGCTGCACCTCGTGGCCGTGTTAAAAAAGGTGATGTATACAATGCAGTGGTTGTTCGTACTGCTAAAGGTGTTCGTCGTCCGGATGGCGCGTTGATTAAGTTTGATAACAATGCAGCTGTGTTGTTAAATAATAAACTTGAGCCTCTAGGTACCCGTATTTTTGGTCCAGTTACTCGTGAATTGCGTACTGAACGTTTCATGAAAATTGTTTCATTGGCACCTGAAGTTTTATAAGGAAAAGAAGCGATGAACAAAATTATTAAAGGCGATAAAGTAGTCGTTATTGCTGGTAAAGATAAAGGTAAACAAGGTCAAGTAGCTCGCATCTTGGGTGATAAAATTGTTGTTGAAGGTGTAAACGTAGTTAAACGCCATCAAAAACCAAATCCTATGCGTGGTGTTGAAGGTGGCATTATCGCTAAGGAAATGCCTCTGGCAATTTCAAATGTTGCGATTTTAAATCCTGAAACCAATAAAGCTGATCGTGTTGGTATTAAATTGATTGAGAGCGAAGGTAAAGTTAAGCGCGTTCGTTTCTTTAAATCTAATGGCTCTATCATCGGAGCATAAGGAGATATCATGGCTCGTTTGAGAGAGTATTATAAAGATACGGTAGTGCCTGAGTTGGTAAAACAGTTCGGTTACAAATCTATTATGGAAGTTCCTCGTATTGAGAAAATTACCTTGAATATGGGTGTTGGCGAAGCTGTTGCTGACAAAAAAGTAATGGAGCACGCTGTATCAGATTTGGAAAAAATTGCTGGTCAAAAACCGGTAGTAACTGTTGCACGTAAGTCTATTGCAGGCTTTAAAATTCGTGATAACTACCCTGTAGGTTGTAAAGTAACTTTGCGTCGCGATCAAATGTTTGAATTCTTGGATCGTTTGGTTACTATCGCATTGCCTCGTGTACGTGACTTCCGTGGTGTGAATGGAAAGTCTTTTGACGGTCGCGGCAATTACAATATGGGTGTACGTGAGCAAATCATTTTCCCGGAAATTGAATACGATAAAATTGATGCTTTGCGTGGTTTGAATATCACCATTACGACTACTGCCAAAACTGATGAAGAAGCGAAAGCTTTGTTATCTTTATTTAAATTTCCGTTCAAAGGTTAAACATGGCTAAGAAAGCACTTATTAATCGCGAGCTGAAACGTCAAGCTCTAGCGAAAAAATATGCAGCTAAGCGTGAAGAAATTTTTGCTGTTATCAATGATTCAAATGCTACTGACGAAGAGCGTTTTGAAGCTCGTTTGAAATTCCAAGCAATTCCGCGCAATGCAGCACCTGTACGCCAACGTCGCCGTTGTGCATTGACAGGTCGTCCTCGTGGCACTTTCCGTAAATTCGGTTTGGGTCGTATTAAAATCCGTGAAATCGCTATGCGTGGCGAAATTCCGGGTGTTGTAAAAGCTAGCTGGTAATAGGAGTATTAATAATGAGTATGCATGATCCTATTTCCGATATGTTGACTCGTATCCGCAATGCGCAACGTGCTAATAAAGTAGCAGTTGCCATGCCTTCTTCAAAATTAAAATGCGCAATTGCAAAAGTTTTGAAAGAAGAAGGTTATATCGAGGACTTTGCAGTTTCTGCTGATGCAAAACCAGTATTGGAAATTCAACTGAAATACTATGCAGGTCGCCCTGTTATTGAGCAAATTAAACGTGTTTCACGTCCTGGTTTGCGTATTTATAAAGCTTCTAGCGAGATTCCAAGTGTTATGAATGGCTTGGGTGTTGCTATCGTAAGTACTTCTAAAGGTGTAATGACTGATCGTAAAGCACGCTCTGAGGGTGTGGGTGGTGAGTTGTTGTGCATCGTTGCCTAGTGGAGAATTATAAATGTCACGCGTAGCTAAAAATCCAGTGACTGTTCCTGCTGGTGTAGAAGTAAAATTTGGAACAGACGCATTGGTTGTTAAAGGTAAAAATGGCGAATTGTCATTTCCTTTGAATTCTGATGTTGATATTAAATTAGAAGACGGTGTGTTAACTTTTGCTGCAGCAAACAATACCAAACAGGCAAATGCAATGTCTGGTACTGTTCGTGCCTTGGTTAACAACATGGTTAAAGGTGTTTCTGAAGGTTTTGAGAAAAAACTTCAATTAATTGGTGTGGGTTATCGTGCTCAAGCTCAAGGCAAAACTTTGAATTTGTCTTTGGGTTTTTCTCATCCAATCGTTTACGAAATGCCTGAAGGTGTTTCTGTTCAAACTCCTAGTCAAACTGAAATCGTTCTGACTGGTGCGGATAAACAAACTGTTGGTCAAGTTGCTGCTGAAATTCGCGCATTCCGTTCCCCTGAGCCTTACAAAGGTAAAGGTGTACGTTATGTAGGTGAAGTAGTGGTGATGAAAGAAGCCAAGAAAAAATAATTGAGGTTCACTAATGAATAAACATGCAACCCGACTCCGTCGTGCACGCAAAACCCGTGCCCGTATCGCGGACTTGAAAATGGTAAGATTATGCGTGTTCCGCACCAATAATCATATTTATGCTCAAGTAATTAGTGCTGAAGGTGATAAAGTATTGGCTCAAGCCTCTACCTTGGAATCTGAGGTACGTAGTAGCTTAAAATCAGGCAGCAATGTTGAAGCAGCTGCATTGATTGGCAAACGTATTGCAGAAAAAGCAAAAGCAGCAGGTGTAGAAAAAGTTGCTTTTGACCGTTCTGGTTTCCAATATCACGGCCGTGTAAAAGCATTAGCTGAAGCTGCTCGTGAAAATGGTTTAAGCTTCTAATATTTGGAGACTTTCAGATGGCAAAACATGAAATTGAAGAACGCGGTGACGGCTTAATCGAAAAAATGGTTGCCGTAAACCGTGTAACAAAAGTCGTTAAGGGTGGCCGCATTATGGCTTTCTCTGCGCTGACTGTAGTAGGTGATGGCGATGGTCGCATCGGTATGGGTAAAGGCAAATCTAAAGAAGTGCCTGTAGCCGTTCAAAAAGCAATGGATCAAGCTCGTCGCTCTATGATTAAAGTACCTTTGAAAAATGGTACTATTCATCATGAAGTAATTGGTCGTCATGGTGCTACCCGTGTATTTATGCAACCTGCAAAAGAAGGTAGTGGTGTAAAAGCTGGTGGTCCAATGCGTTTAGTATTCGATGCAATGGGCATTCACAACATCTCTGCTAAAGTACATGGTTCTACCAACCCTTACAACATTGTACGCGCTACATTAGACGGCTTATCAAAATTGTACACTCCTGCTGATATTGCTGCTAAACGTGGTTTGACAGTAGAAGATATTTTAGGAGCTGGTCATGACTGAGCAGAAAAAAATCAAAGTTACTTTGGTTAAAAGTTTGATTGGTACTATTGAATCTCACCGCGCTTGTGCGCGTGGCTTAGGCTTACGTCGTCGTGAGCATACCGTTGAGGTTTTGGATACCCCTGAAAACCGTGGTATGATTAATAAAATCAGCTACTTGTTGAAAGTGGAGTCTTAATATGTTTTTGAATACTATCCAACCAGCTGAAGGTGCAACCCATTCAGCACGCCGTGTTGGTCGCGGTATTGGTAGTGGTTTAGGTAAAACCGGTGGTCGTGGTCATAAAGGCCAAAAAAGCCGCTCCGGTGGCTTTCATAAAGTAGGCTTTGAAGGCGGTCAAATGCCTTTGCAACGTCGTTTGCCTAAGCGCGGCTTTAAATCTTTGACTGCTTCAGCAAATGCAGAAGTACGTTTAAGTGAGTTGGCCTTGGTTGCGGTATCAGAAATTGACTTGTTGGTATTGAAACAAGCGGGTCTGGTTCCTGCAAATGCTACTAATGTAAAAGTAATTGCTTCTGGTGAAGTTTCAAAAGCTGTGACTTTAAAAGGCATTAAAGCAACTAAAGGCGCACGAGCAGCAATTGAAGCTGCTGGTGGTAAAGTTGAAGAATAAGGCTTAAATTACAGTGGCTAGTCAACAATCTTCCTCAGGTTTATCTAAATTTGGAGACTTGAAAAAGCGTCTATTGTTCTTAATCGGGGCATTGGTCGTTTTCCGTATTGGTGCTCATATTCCAGTGCCGGGTGTAGATGCTGTTGCATTAGCTAAGTTATACGAAAGCGCTGGAAACGGTATTCTGGGAATGTTAAATATGTTCTCAGGAGGTTCGTTAGAGCGCTTTAGTATATTTGCAATCGGTATTATGCCGTATATTTCGGCTTCGATTATTGTACAGCTTGCTTCAGAAATTCTTCCTTCCTTGAAGGCGTTGAAAAAAGAAGGAGAAGCTGGGCGTAAAATCATTACGAAATACACGCGGTATGGCACTGTGTTGCTGGCTATTCTGCAAAGTTTTGGTGTAGCAACCTTCGTTTTTCAACAAGGTATTGTCGTTGCAAATCAGTTAGAATTTTATATCTCAACAGTCGTGTGTTTGGTTACCGGTACCATGTTCTTAATGTGGTTGGGTGAGCAAATTACTGAAAGAGGTATCGGCAATGGTATTTCATTGATTATTACTGCGGGTATTGCCGCCGGTATTCCGGCAGGGCTTCTCCAGCTCTGGACATTAACCAGTCAAGGTGCGATGAGTATGTTGATGGCAGTGTCTATTGTAATCGGTGCACTACTGCTGATTTATATTGTGGTTTACTTTGAAAGTGCACAACGTAAAATTCCTGTTCATTATGCCAAAAGACAATTTGGTCATGTTGGACAAGGTCAAAATACGCACATGCCTTTCAAATTAAATATGGCTGGGGTTATTCCGCCAATTTTTGCTTCCAGTATTATTTTGTTCCCTTCTACCTTATTAAGTTGGTTTGGTTCAAACAATACGGACAGTATGTTGCACAAAGTTGCCGCCATGCTCCAACATGGTCAACCGCTTTATATTCTGATATTTGCAGCAACGATTATTTTCTTCTGTTATTTTTATACGGCATTGGTATTCAGTCCGAAAGAAATGGCGGAGAATTTGAAAAAGAGTGGGGCTTTTGTACCAGGTATTCGCCCAGGTGATCAAACCTCTAGATACTTAGAGAAGGTAGTATTGCATTTAACCCTTTTTGGTGCTTTATACATTACCATCATCTGTTTGATTCCTGAATTCTTAACGACTGCATTAAATGTACCTTTCTATTTGGGCGGTACTTCGCTATTAATTTTAGTTGTGGTAACGATGGATTTTAGTACGCAAATTAATTCCTATCGTATGACCCAGCAATATGAAAGCCTAATGAATCGTCCCGATATGAAATCATTATCACGTAAGTAAGACTATGGCTAAAGAAGATACCATACAAATGCAAGGCGAAATTCTTGAAACTTTGCCGAATGCAACATTCAAAGTTAAACTCGAGAACGACCATGTGGTTTTAGGTCATATTTCTGGAAAAATGCGTATGCACTACATTCGAATTTCTCCGGGTGATAAAGTAACCGTTGAGTTAACGCCTTATGATTTAACCCGTGCTCGTATCGTATTCAGAGCAAGATAGACTGTATAAAGGAAAAAAAATGCGTGTACAACCTTCTGTAAAGAAAATTTGCCGTAACTGCAAAATTATTCGTCGTAATCGCGTAGTTCGTGTGATTTGTACTGATCCACGTCACAAACAACGTCAAGGTTAAGAGTTTATTTCTCTTAATTTGATTTTGTGGTATAGTGACACACTTTGCCCTAAAAGGAAAAAAATATGGCTCGTATTGCAGGGGTGAATATCCCTAATAATGCCCATATCGTTATTGGCTTACAAGCTATTTACGGTATTGGTGCGACTCGTGCTAAATTGATTTGCGAGGCTGCAAATATTGCTCCTACCGTAAAAGCAAAAGATTTGGACGAGGCTCAATTGGACGCTTTGCGTGAACAAGTTGCTAAATATGAAGTTGAAGGTGACTTGCGCCGTGAAGTAACGATGAGCATCAAACGATTGATGGATATGGGTTGCTATCGCGGCTTCCGTCATCGTCGTGGCTTACCTTGTCGCGGTCAACGCACTCGCACAAATGCACGTACCCGTAAAGGTCCGCGCAAAGCGATTGCCGGTAAGAAATAATTTTTAAGGAAATTGATTAATGGCTAAAGCAAACACAGCTTCGCGTGTACGTAAAAAAGTACGTAAAACCGTAAGCGAAGGTATTGTGCATGTTCATGCATCTTTTAACAATACCATCATTACAATCACTGACCGTCAAGGCAATGCATTGTCTTGGGCTACCTCTGGCGGCGCTGGTTTTAAAGGTTCACGTAAAAGTACACCATTTGCAGCTCAAGTAGCTGCAGAAGCAGCTGGTAAAGTTGCCCAAGAGTATGGCGTTAAAAATTTAGAAGTTCGCATTAAAGGCCCGGGTCCAGGTCGCGAATCTTCTGTACGTGCGCTCAACGCTCTTGGTTTCAAGATTACCAGCATTACTGACGTTACCCCGTTGCCTCATAACGGTTGCCGTCCACCTAAAAAACGTCGTATTTAATATTGGAGTGATTTGAAACATGGCACGTTATATTGGCCCTAAATGTAAATTAGCACGCCGTGAAGGTACAGATCTGTTTTTGAAGAGTGCACGTCGCTCTTTAGAGTCAAAATGTAAAATGGATTCTGCGCCAGGTCAACACGGTGCTAAAAAACCACGTTTGTCAGACTATGGTCTGCAATTGCGTGAAAAACAAAAAATCCGTCGTATTTACGGCGTATTAGAACGTCAATTCCGTCGTTATTTTGCAGAAGCTTCACGCCGTAAAGGTTCTACTGGTGAATTGTTACTGCAATTGCTGGAATCTCGTTTAGACAACGTTGTATATCGCATGGGCTTCGGCTCTACCCGTGCAGAAGCTCGTCAATTGGTTTCTCACAAAGCGATTACCGTTAACGGACAAGTTGTGAATATCCCTTCTTTCCAAGTTAAAGCCGGTGATGTTGTAGCTATCCGCGAGAAAGCTAAAAAACAAGTACGTATCCAAGAAGCTTTGAGCTTGGCAACTCAAATTGGTTTGCCTAGCTGGGTTTCAGTTGATGCAGATAAATTGGAAGGTGTATTCAAAAATATGCCGGATCGCTCAGAATTGACTGGCGATATTAATGAACAGCTGGTGGTAGAGTTCTACTCTAAATAATGCTAGCTCAGTGAGGGACAGTTAAATGCAAAATAGCACAACCGAATTTTTGAAACCTCGTCAAATTGATGTAGATACTTTGTCTACTACACGTGCAAAAGTTTCAATGCAGCCGTTTGAACGTGGTTTTGGTCACACTTTAGGTAATGCTTTGCGTCGTATCTTACTGTCATCCATGAATGGTTTTGCACCAACTGAAGTGGCTATTACCGGTGTGTTGCATGAATATTCTACCGTTGATGGTGTTCAAGAAGATGTCGTAGACATTTTGTTGAACATCAAAGGTATCGTATTTAAGTTGCACGGTCGTAGCCAAGTTCAGTTGACTTTGAAAAAATCAGGTGCCGGTGCAGTTTTGGCCGGGGATATCGAATTACCACACGATGTGGAAATTTTGAACCCAGAGCACGTGATTTGCCACTTGTCTGATAACGGTCAAGTAGAAATGGAAATCAAAGTCGAGCAAGGCCGTGGTTATCAATCTGTTTCAGGTCGTCGCGTTGTTCGTGATGAAAACAAACAGATTGGTGCGATTCAGTTGGATGCGAGTTTTTCGCCCATCAGCCGTGTTAGCTTTGAAGTTGAACCTGCACGCGTAGAGCAACGTACCGACTTGGATAAATTGGTTTTGGATATCGAAACTGATGGTTCTATTGATCCGGAAGAAGCCGTACGCAGTGCCGCACGTATTTTAATTGACCAAATGTCTATCTTTGCTGACTTGCAAGGTACGCCGGTTGAAGAGGTTGAAGAAAAAGCTCCTCCAATCGATCCTATCTTGTTGCGCCCGGTAGATGATTTGGAATTAACTGTACGTTCAGCTAATTGTCTGAAAGCTGAAGATATTTATTATATTGGCGATTTGATTCAACGTACTGAAACCGAGCTTCTCAAAACTCCGAATTTGGGTCGTAAATCTTTGAATGAAATCAAAGAGGTGTTGGCCTCTAAAGGTCTGACATTAGGTTCAAAATTAGAAGCTTGGCCGCCTGTAGGCTTAGAAAAGCCGTAAGTTTGAAGATTAAAGGATAATGACATGCGTCATCGTAATGGTAACCGCAAATTAAACCGTACCAGCAGCCACCGTGCTGCGATGCTGCGCAATATGGCAAATTCTTTGTTGACTCACGAAACTATCGTGACCACTTTGCCTAAAGCAAAAGAATTACGCCGCGTGGTAGAGCCCTTGATTACTTTGGGTAAAAAACCTTCTTTGGCAAACCGTCGTTTGGCATTTGACCGCACTCGCGATCGCGATGTAGTGGTTAAATTGTTTGACGAATTGGGTCCACGTTTCGCTGCTCGTAATGGCGGCTATGTTCGTGTACTGAAATACGGTTTCCGTAAAGGTGACAATGCGCCTTTGGCGTTGGTAGAGTTGGTTGATAAAGCAGCTGAAACAGCTGAATAATCGACATAAAATTGAAAACACCATCTATTTAAATCAATAGATGGTGTTTTTCTTTGAAATACTGTTTGAGCTATTTGATACTGAATCTGCTTTGCAATATTTTTCAGACGGCCTAAGCGCATCTCGCTTTTAGCATCGTTGGTAGGCAAGTTTTCAAATATCGCATGCCACAATATGTGCCAGAGATATAGAACTGACAAAAAATCTCGCTCTGGTTCTGGTATATAATACTGCCATTACCCACTGGTTTTAATTGATTTAAGCCATTTTGATAAATCATGTTGCGGGTCAAGCAAACCATGGCGCTCAAACGCATCTAAAATCACCAGTTGCGCATCGCTCATCATCACATCGCTCAGCATCGCTTCTATAATCTCATTAATCTTCATCAATTCAAATCCGGCCACTTCGCCATCTTGATTTTCAGGAGTTACATTGCCGGATAATACAGCGTCGAAGATATAGAGAATTTCATTATGTAGACCGCGGGAAACAGGGCGCAGACTGTGTAACTGATTCTGCAGTCTGAGATGTTGTAGATGATGCGGCGATAATCCTGCTTCTTCTTCACTCTCACGCAGCATGGTTGCTGTAATGTCTTCACCACAGGATACCCCGCCGCCGACCAAATTATCCAGTTTGTTCGGATCGACCGCTTTATGTTCACTTCTGCGGCCAATCCATAGTTGCCATTCGCCGTCTTGAAAGGTGAAACCATTTAAATGCACTGCTTTACTCATCAGGCCTAGAGGGCGGAATGCGGCACGTTCCAGCGGGAATAAGACATTTTCGTGATGGCAAACATCAAAACGCTCATCACGCCAGCCATGCAATATGCCCAGTTGCTTCCAGTCATGCGCCATGTGTTGAAGTGCATCACCCAAGCTCAGCCAACTATCTGCACGCAAGTGCAGGCCGTCTGAACGCATTTCCCATTCGCCTTGCCAATCTTTTTCAATTTGCGCTTGCCATTGCGCATTCAGACGGCCTAAGGCTAAACCGTTCAGCCATAAAGTCTGCCATGAGCCATGCAAACCATAATTCACTTGCGCCCATTGCCACAATTTATCTTGGATTGTCTTATCTAAAATATGAGGAAATTGAGGAACTGCAGACATATTGTTTCACCTTATTATCATTTGTGTTTCAGATTGTAACGCGTTTATCCCGATTTGCAACTGCCGCATGCCCAATCGTGTTCTATGCCAATACACGGCAATGGTGCAAACCATGTTAATATTGGGGCAACATTCAGACGGCCTATTTAATCATCGGCCGCATACTTTTAACTTGATTTCATTTGGTAGCACATGAAAAACATCGGACTTTTCGGCGGCACGTTTGATCCCATCCACAACGGTCATCTGCACATTGCGCAAGCATTTGCTGAAGAACTCGGGTTGGATACCGTCATTTTTTTACCAGCAGGCGATCCTTACCACAAACCGCAAAATACGCAAACGCCGGCCAAACACCGTTTCATCATGACAGAATTGGCCCTTGCCGAAGAGCCGCGTTTTGCGCTGAGTGATTGCGATATGGTGCGTGAAGGGGCGACTTATACCTTCGATACCGTACAGATTTTCCGCCAGCAATTTCCAGCAGCGAAACTTTGGTGGTTATTGGGCAGCGACAGTTTGATGAAACTGCATACTTGGAAAAAATGGCAAACCTTGTTGCAGCAGGTCAACATTGCAGTGGCTATGCGCGAAGGCGACAGCTTGAACCAAGCACCGCGGGAACTACA
Source organism: Neisseria sp. N95_16 (assembly GCF_002551535.2). Taxonomy (NCBI): domain Bacteria; kingdom Pseudomonadati; phylum Pseudomonadota; class Betaproteobacteria; order Neisseriales; family Neisseriaceae; genus Neisseria; species Neisseria sp. N95_16. The sequence goes on along the minus strand of NZ_PDBT02000055.1, from coordinate 1,000 downwards.
CGCATGGTTGGGCGAAGCTTTGCAAAACGGCAGCGTGCGCATTTTGCAGGCGCCTTTGTACAACATCAGTTCCACGCAAATTCGCACGGCATTAGAAAATCAAAGCCTTTCAGACGGCCTCATTCCATCCTCAGTCGCGCGTTATATCCAGCAACACGGTTTATACCGCTAATCAGAAATATCATGATTCAACCCATAGGCCGTCTGAACAGATTCCTTGATAAAATACTGCAAAAAATAGCTTAAATTCAGCCAGATAAGCTATAATGCCGTCTGAAAAACGTAACTTAGGAATAAAATGAACGAACAAGAATTACTCGACTTGCAAAAAATGGTCGAAATCGCAGTAAACGCGTTGGAAGACGTGAAAGCCAAAGACATTTCCGTGTTGGAAACCCAAGAAAAAACCTCGCTGTTTGCCCGCATGATTGTGGCGACCGGCGATAGTACCCGCCAAGTCAAAGCCTTGGCCAACAATGTGGCGGTTGATTTGAAAGAAGCCGGCTTCGAAATCTTGAGCCAAGAAGGCGATACCGGCGAATGGACGTTGGTAGATGCCGGTGATCTGGTGGTACACGTTATGCTGCCGGCAGTGCGCGATTATTACGACATCGATACCCTGTGGGGCGGTGAAAAACCCGCTTTTGAAGTCGGTATGCAAAAACCTTGGCATGCGGCCGATTAAGCTTTAACCCAATTTAATGGTGAATCAGGCCGTCTGAAAACGCTTTCAGACGGCCTTACATTCGCCTAACAAGTGCAATTTCCAATAACAGAAAAGGCCAGTATGCGGTAGTATACTGCCTTTCCTGACAAGAAAGATTGCAATATGGCCTACACACAACTGACCTCACACCAAAGATACTACATTTCCAGACATTACCGCAACCTACCCCTAAACCAAATCGCACAGAACATCGGTTGTCATCCCGCCACCGTCAGTCGGGAAATCAGACGGCATTCCGTCAACGGAACCTACTGTTACCGAAAAGCACAACAG